>JBBSOP010000059.1:0-15083 GCA_038259655.1 Chroococcales cyanobacterium | reverse complement strand
TGCCCCCTGCTCCCTGCTCCTTTTCCTCTTTTCTTCCCCTGCTTTTCACAGAGGTGTCACCCAATAGCTGATTTTCCTCAACACCTTATTTTTAAAACCAAATTGAGATAAATATTCTTCTGACAAACCGATATAAGTCCAATGTGGGATATCGTTTTCTACAGTTTGAAACCAGCCATTTTGATTTAAGGCTTGTCTTTGGCGATCGCTAGATATGCGTAAATCAATCGCTAATCCCCAAAGATGTTGCGAGGTTCCAGGAGGTGCGACTACACCGAGAATTGCTGTTTCTTTACCCTGTTGTACTTTTTCTAAGGTTTGATTATTAGTATATTTTTGCCAGAATCTTAAATTAGTAGCGAAACTGCGAGTACAATCACCTGTACCATAACCAGATTTTAGAGGAATATTTTCTAAACTTCTAGCTTGATCTAAAGCTATCGCTGCCGATTTTTGTAAATAACAGTCGTTAGTATGATCAACTTTCTGCATTGTCAGGGTAGCTTGAAACTCATTAGTTTCTTGTTCGTTGGTCAAGATAACTGTTGATGGCAGTTTTACCTCTAATTCTGGATTGACAAATGCTGCCCCATATACACGCAGCAAAGTATATTCATAAGTACCCGGTTGAGGAATTGATTTTAATTTACTAGCGATCGCAGACAAAAAACGTTCTTGATCACTCAGTTTTGGATTGGGGATAAATGTAGATGATGTCGGTTTTTGTGAGGAATCAATACAAGATAATGAATCAGGGAATAAACATTCGTTCGCTGCTTGAGCATTTGTAGCTAGTTTATGGTGTTCTATGCTGTTGCTAGCAACTATCGTAAAAATAATAAAGATTGCAATAGTAATAAATTTTGTTTTTTTGAGAACTTCTTTCATTTGTTTACATGATCAAGTCTTGCGCCCAAGAACCTGGACGTGCAAACTTTTCGCTTTAGCATCTTTACTAGTACAGGTAGGTTTCAATAGAGTACCCATTTCAAACGCCTAAGATTATCGTCAAAAGGTAATTACATAGCTTGCTTCTTTGGCGAGAATTACGAATTACGCCCAACGTTACTAGTACCGCTACGCGGAAGTCAAAAGTCAAAAGACTTATAATTTGGGCTTTTTTACCGTTTTTAATGGTCTGGTTATTTCCGCCGTGTTGTACTAGTCTTTTTGACCGAGGGAGCAGGGGGGAGCAAGCCCCTTCTCCGGTGGACGCTCGATCTGGGACGGAGTACAGCTCTGTCTCAGTTTTCCCCCTGCTCCCTGCTCCCTGCTCCCTTGCCTCTTTTGACCCTTTGCTTAACTTCTAACTCTTAGCTTTTGCATAGGGCAGTGGGTCTTTTAATCCCAATTCGGCAAAAGCCGCTAGCCGCAATTGGCAAGAATCACAAACACCGCAAGCAGTATCACCACCAGCATAGCAAGACCAAGTTAACTGCCAAGGAACTCCCAATTGGTTGCCAAGTTGGATAATTTCGGTTTTTTTGAGATTAATCAAGGGTGTAACAATGCTAATTGGTTTTCCTTCGCGTCCTTGTTTGGTTCCCAGGCGGAAAACTTCTTGCATTGCCTGGATATAGTCAGGACGACAATCAGGATATCCTGAGTAATCTAAGGCATTGACACCCATATAAACACGTTCAGCAGCGATCGCCTCAGCATAGCCTAAAGCAAAGCTTAAAAAGATAGTATTACGTGCAGGTACATAGGTGATGGGAATATTTTGAGACATCTCATCTAAGGAGCGCTCTTGGGGTAAGGCGATCGTGTCATCTGTCAGCGCTGAACCACCCCATTGTCGTAAGTCAAAATTAACTACTTGATGTTGTATCACTCCAGCTTTTTTAGCGACTAACATAGATGACTGTAACTCTCGTCGATGTCGCTGCTGGTAATCAAAGCAAATAGAATAACATTCACAACCATCAACCTTAGCTTGGTACAAAACTGTGGAAGAGTCTAACCCACCAGACAAGAGAATTACAGCTTTCATCTCAATTTAAAATTTTGGACTTACAATTACTCAATCTTTATTGGTTAAGGTAGTTTTTACTGTATTGTCATCATTAAAGTAAATAGTCTAGATCAGTATCCCTGAAAAGGTAAACAGGATTAAGTTGTAAGTATTGCAGATAATTATGCAAAAATTATTTGAGTATTTCAGCGGTGGTGATTCCCAATATATCTTTTTTTCATACAGATCTCTCAGTAATACCTGTTAGTTTTTTGTGATTTTACTGACAAAAAAATGTTAATTTTCAATGACATCAATTGAATATCGATCTCGGTAATTAATTGCCCAACTGTCTTGTGAGAGTTTTCACTTAGAATTTACTGAGTTTATAAAGTTAATAAACAGACACCTTGGATCTTATGTAATGAGCAGAAAACTGAAACAATTTAAAACTGAAGTTCCAAAAAATAGCCAGATTACGGGAACTGATCACAAACTTTGAAATTCTTCATAAAGAGAGCCTCTATGTTACCATCTGGATGGTTTTAGACGGATCGTAACTGGCTGTTCAGTATAAACGCCAACGGCCGTAGCGTCTCTAAATTTGGTGGTTGAGGAGAGAACAATAGTGCAAAATAGCATGTCAGTGGCAGAACCAAATTCATATACACAGCGCAATCAGCCACGACCGATTCGCATAGGCGTAATCGGAGTGGGTAACATGGGACAACATCATACCCGCGTACTGAGTTCAATGAAAGATGTTGAACTAGTCGGCGTATCAGATATAAATGTCGAACGTGGCTTGGAAACAGCCAGCAAATACAAAGTACGTTTTTTTGAAGATTACTGCGACCTGCTACCCCATGTGGAAGCAGTGTGTGTAGCTGTTCCTACCCGTCTGCATTACGCCGTGGGTATCAACTGTCTATTAGCAGGGATTCATGTTTTGATTGAAAAGCCAATTGCTGCCAGTATTTCTGAGGCAGAATCCCTCGTAAATGCCGCAGCCGAATCCCAGTGTATCCTGCAAGTAGGTCACATTGAACGCTTTAATCCCGCATTTAGGGAACTGAGTAAAGTCCTGAAAACTGAAGAATTGCTGGCCTTAGAGGCTCACCGGATGAGTCCTTATTCAGACAGAGCAAATGATGTTTCAGTTGTGCTGGATTTAATGATCCACGACATTGACTTGCTGTTAGAATTGGCTGCTTCTCCAGTGGTGAAGTTGACAGCTAGCGGTACTCGCACCTTAGACTCTGGTTATTTGGATTATGTGACTGCTACTTTAGGCTTTGCCAACGGCATTGTTGCGACTCTGACTGCTAGCAAAGTTACTCACCAAAAAATTCGCCGCATTGTTGCCCATTGCAAAAACTCATTTACCGAAGCAGATTTTCTCAAGAATGAAATTTTAATTCATCGACAAATAAATGCTAACTCAACTGACCACCGACAAGTACTTTACAGGCAGGATGGTTTGATTGAGAAAGTCTATACAACTAACATTCAACCCCTAAGCGCAGAATTAGAGCATTTTGTCAATTGTGTACATGGTGGTAATCAGCCTTCTGTAGGTGGCGAGCAAGCTCTTAAAGCTCTCAGATTGGCAAGTTTAATTGAGCAGATGGCTCTGGAAGATCGGGTTTGGAACCCATTAGAATGGCAATCTGAACCGAGAGTGCAATCATTGACTCCGACAGTGTAATAGGGCAGGGGAAGCAGGGGAAGCAGGGGAAGAGAAGAGTGGAAAAGGTTAAAGGGTAAAGGATGAAGAAAAAAACCTTTTTCCCCTTTCCCTTTACCCTTCTTCTCTATGCCCCATGCCCTATTCCCCATGCCTAATACTTATTATTTTGATTCCAGTGAGTGGGCATAACAATCAACTTTTGAAAAAGATAGTGCTTAATTTAACCTGAGTTCGACGGAACCTAACCCCAACCCCTTCCCTACAAGGGAAGGGGCAAAAAATCTACGATTTGGTACGAAAAAATAGTGTTTTTAAGCCTCTCCCCGACGCGGGGAGAGGAATGGAGAGGGGTTTTTTCGTTTAAAACTAGAAAATTCTTGCCCCTCTCCGTGTCGGAGAAAGGTTGGGGAGAGGTTCCTCGAACTCACGTTAATTTAGCAATTAAGACTGGCATAGCAGTTTCAGGAATTGATTTGATGCTCGAATGGATAATTAATACTATTAACTCGCTGGGCTATTGGGGAATCGCGCTGTTAATGTTCTTAGAGAACGTCTTTCCACCCATTCCTTCAGAATTGATTATGCCATTGGCAGGATTCACAGCCAGGACAACACCAGACAAGCTCAATATTTTTGGCGTATTTTTTGCTGGACTTTTCGGTTCTATAGTAGGCGCACTGATATGGTACTATCCAGGTAAGTTTTTGAGCGAAAAACGCTTGAAAACTTTTGCTGACAAATACGGCAAATGGCTAGCTATATCCAGTGAGGATATTACCAAGGCAAAGCGCTGGTTTTATAGACAAGGCAAAAAAGCAGTTTTAATTGGCCGCCTTGTACCGGGAGTCCGCACTTTGATTTCTGTACCCGCAGGCCTCAGCAATATGAACTTGCTGTCGTTCTTATTTTATACAGCCTTGGGTAGCGCTGCTTGGGTAGGTTTGCTAACATACTCAGGATACGTATTGGGTAGTCAGTATGAACTTGTGGACAAGTACCTTGCTCCTGTATCTAAAATCGTGCTTGGGATTCTGGTTCTGGCATGTTTTGGCTGGTTACTCAATCGTCAGCTAAAAAACACCAGAAGCTAAAAAACAACCGATTTTTATGTGAAAGTGGGGGTTACATCTGGTCAAAATTCGCCTACACTATGCCAAATAATACTCAATTCGCGTTGGCAAAGCCCACCGAAAGGTATCGCCTAAATTTAATTTGGCGTATTTGTAGTTACACTTGACGGAACCTAGAATTTCTGGTATCTCGCATATTTGGAAGATGAGTACGATAATTTTTTACAGTTTAAGCAAGGACTAGGAGTTTTTATGACAGACCAACCTTCCGCCGCTACCCCAATGAATGCCGCTGCAATACCTCTAAATAGAGTATCAGCGTCTACCCCAATCAATGCTACTGGTATTAAGCAGCCAAGTAGCGGTTCGAGCAAAGCCATTCTCAGTGTTGATTTAGGCAGAACTTCCACAAAGACTTGTGTTACCCGTGAACCTAATAATGTGGTGTTCGTACCTGCCAACGTCAAGAAAATGTCTATAGAACAGGTACGTGGTGGTGTTTTTGAAGCCCGCGCTACTGACCCTTTAATGGATTTGTGGTTAGAGTATCAAGGAAATGGCTATGCTGTCGGTCAACTAGCAGCAGATTTTGGCGCAAATCTAGGAGTCGGTCAATCTAAGGTGGAAGATGCACTGGTCAAAGTGTTGGCAAGTGCAGGCTACTTTAAACTCAAAGATGATATTTCTGTGGTATTGGGTCTACCCTTCCTTTCTTTAGAGCAATTTGAAAAGGAAAAAGCACAACTGATGAGTCAGGTTACTGGCCCTCACATGTTGAACTTCCGAGGCGAATCTGTATCGTTGAATGTTAATAAGGTTTGGGTAATGCCAGAAGGCTATGGTAGTCTTCTATGGTCTGAAGCTCAACCCAAAAAAGGAGGCACAGTCCCCGATTTCACAAAAATATCGGTGGCAATTGTAGATATCGGTCATCAAACCATCGATTTGTTAATGGTGGATAACTTCCGCTTTGCACGAGGTGCTTCTAAGAGTGAAGACTTCGGTATGAACAAGTTCTATGAACTGGTAGCAGCCGAAATTGAAGGAGCAGATAGTCAATCTCTGGCACTGATTTCTGCTGTCAATAAACCCAAGGGCGAACGTTTCTACCGTCCCAAAGGTGCTAGCAAACCCGCCAACCTTGATGATTCCCTTCCCAATTTGATAGAAATGTTTTCTAGAGAAATTTGTGGTCGCGTTCTAGCTTGGTTGCCAGAACGGGTTACTGACGTAATCATCACTGGAGGTGGTGGTGAGTTCTTCTGGGAAGACGTTCAACGTTTACTCAAAGAAGCTCAAATTAATGCCCATTTATCCGCACCTTCCCGCCAAGCGAATGCTTTGGGGCAGTATATTTATGGAGAGGCACAATTGTCTTCCAGTCGCTCCTCTAGGGCTTAAAACTGATGTTCCAATGGTCAAAAAAGGTAGTAAAATCGGTCACGTTCAATCCTGGGGTTGCTGATGAAAGTTTGTTAGCGGTTGTAGAAAGCCACTTGGAGCAACAACCTGACAAAACTTTTAGCGACCTCTGTAAAGAGGCCTTATGGCAATCTTTATGTGTACCGGAATCTGTAAAACCTAGTCCAAGACCGACAGCAGCACCAGAATCGGTTGAACAAAAAATCGATGAGCTGCAACGTCAAATGGCTGACCTAGAGGAACGTTTTTTTGCTAAGGGATCTAATCCCAATCGTTTGGAGGCGATGGAACGCCATATTTTGCAATTAACGCAACAAATGGCGCATCTGGCAATTATGGTTAGTGAACGTTCCATCACTCAGCCTCCAACGACATCAGCACCAGCAGTAGAAGTGTTAAATACTAGTTATGCGTCTTCCTCACCAGAAGAGGTTGACCCTGTTATTAGCCGCTTAAGTCAGTTTCTTGATGACTTTTAAGGAATAGTTTAGTCGCTGTTAAAGATCCTTAATAGGTTTACTATTAAGGATCTTTAATATTTATAATCATTTTGCTAGCCAAAGAGCAGTATTATGCACATAAGTTTGGATACCTTCTAAAGCTTGTGGCTCTTTTTTCATCCCGTCTTTTGGAGCTTCATCTACAAAAGAGGGACAGCCTTTTTCAATATCCCAGTTGTAGTCTACTAAATGATGGAAACTGGAGTTTGCTACTGCACGTCCTAAAATATTGCCTTGTGCATCTTGATAATGTTCTATTGCTACTACAAGATTAAAATCACGACCTGTAACTAAACTTTTACTTAGTGCAATTACTCTCGCATTCAGATCATTTGAAGGCACTCCAATACCACCTTCATGGGGATGTGATGGGAAAAAATCGATAACTCCAGTAGGTGAATTAGGCTTTTTCAACAGTTCGTGAACGGGTTCAATAATGGTAATTTTTTGATAGTCGCCGTTGGCTCCAGAATGATAGTTAGGCCAGGAAATATAAGTTGTATAGGGGTCATCTCGACAGCAGCGAGAGTCATCAGGGTCGGGATTTTTACTATTGAAATAGTGGACATCGCCAATATCAATTAAATCACACATCGAACAGCCCATATCTTGATGGTCACGGGCTGTCAAAATACCGCCGCCCCGCTGCCGAAATGCATTAATACCAGCGATATCCTTGGGCGTTAAACCGTTACCGACATCTAAAGCAAATAGCCAAAGTTGATCAAAATCTGATTTGTCAAGGGTGCTTAAAACTGGGTCACTATCCTCTGCATTTGCTGTGTAATCGCGTCCTGTCACTTCAAATAAAGAATTTCCCGCTTCGTCTTTGATAGATGCTAGATAATCTTGTAACATCGAGAAACGAGAAATGTTCCAGTCATCTTCAGTGTTGGGAATCGTAGTCTGTAAAAGGATACGAATTGGTTTTGTCATAGCCTTCACAAGATGAATAACATAATTGAGTATAGCGATCGCCTGACACTGACACTAATAATTAAGTCTGGCAATTTCTAAATATCCCTCCAAAGTATGAAATTGATTCATCACTCCAGGTAGTAGTGCCAGAATTTGAGAATAGTTATAATTATTTAGATGTTCCCGCTGCGCGTTGCGGCGAATAAGCAAATAACTTAACTTTTTGAGTAATCTAAATAACTTTAACTGAGTGTTCCTTAGTACGGCGACAATATGAAAGCAGATGAACTCCGCAAAAGCTATGCCGCAGGCGTAAGAGACTTTACTGCTGTCACCCTCAGCGAAGCAGATTTAAGGGGAGCTGACCTCAGCGGAGCAATTTTAGATAGAGCGATTCTAGATGGAGCTAATCTTAAGGGAGCTAATTTAGCGCAAACTAGTTTGATTGAGGCAGATCTTAACGGAGCTAATCTCAGCAATGCCAATCTCCGTGATAGCAACTTATCTGGAGCAATTTTAGACGGAGCGATTTTAGACGGAGCGATTTTAGATGGAGCTGATTTGAGTCAAGCCGATTTGACTATCGCCAAGTTAATTGAAACAAACATGAGTGATGCAGAATTACAAGAGGCTAACTTACAAGGTGCAAATCTCAATAAAGCCGACCTCAGTGGCGCAGACTTAAGCGTAGCCGACTTAAGTCAGGCAAATCTCACTCAAGCAGATTTGAATGCAGCTAATTTAAGCGGAGCCAATTTAGAGGAAGCCAATATTAAAGGCACAATTCTAGATGAGAATGGTTAAACAAAACCGATATCATGTTAATAAACTAACGCGTCCTGTAAGTAATTGGCAGCCAAAATAAAAGAGCCGTTGTTTATCTGCTTTTCTTACATCCGACTGGCTTGTTTATTTATTTAGAAATTATGCTCTACTCTGCGCTGAAAAACAGATTAGATGTAGCACTATTTAAGGTATCTTCACGCCTCAATATGGCTTGATGCAGGTGATTATTTAGTGGGAGACAGTTCAGCAAGTTTTTGGAATGCTGATGGTGCTGGACTATTTGCAAGGTGCTGGCGTATCACCTCGGCACACGCAGCCGGACTTAACAACGAGGTATCGACTTCAAGGTCATAGATGCCAGGAATGTGGACTTCATGTTGCCATAACTGAACCGGATGCGGCACCGGGGAGTCGGCTGCACTGGTCACGTTCCACCCTGTGTTTTGTCGTCTTTCCATAATGATCTCAATTGGGCAGCGAACGCCTACGAACAAGACAGGCAATCCGTTTAAACGCCGGATACTATCGGCCAAAATGCCTCGCTTCATTGCGTATGCGTCATGGTGTCCGACATCAACTACGACATTCAGTCCTAAGCGACTGTGGGCGGCGATGGATTCATACATGGCGCTGTACAGAATGGGAACCAGGGGTTCGATGTCCTGCCGTTCTCCCCCTGGCCGCAGACCAATCCCAGGCAGGTATCGTGCGGGAGTCATTTGCATAAATCTATCGACACCCAAGTTCATCCATAGACCATCAAATGTTTCTTGGATCACTGCGACAATGCTCGACTTCCCCGATCGCGGGGTACCATTCAGGATGATAATCTGTCCTAGCTCCTGCGTCTGTCTCATGATCACTCCTGGCATCCTTTTTGAACAAACTGCATTATCATCTAAAATCAGGTTTTCATTCCCCAACGAAGTGAAAAGACTTTGTTGGCTAGATTAAGCGCTCAGTGACTCAGATTCGGTGCGCGATATTTCCAAAACTCGACGTAACCAATCTTCTGTTTGTTGAGCAGCAGATAATTTTTGTTCAACATCCGACCAGATGTTGTCCCAATTAAACAGCCAACGTGTCAAAACCCGACCTAAGTCAACTAACTCTGCTGCTCGGTCAATGTCGTCTGCTTGTACCATGTCTAGTACAGTCCACTCGATAAAGTACCTACTTTCTTTGACTAAAGTCAGCATCAATTCCTGGGATGATTCTTGAGTCCACAAAGATTTAATTTGTGATAAGTGCGCTGACAGATGATGCAAACGGGTAGGTACATCATCTTGTATAAAAATTTGTTGTCTTGGCGTTAATTCGATCATAAATTTCCTAGTAACTCGACAATAATTTGAGTTACCTTTTCTCTAATATTATGGTCTAGAATTTCCATTGAACGATTTTGGCGGGGGCGAAGGTTAACAATTGATTCATGAATAATTTTCCCAGTTGTAGGCATGAAGCTTGCCGCCCAGATATTTTCTTGCCGACTACCATCATGTAGTAGAGCCTGTTCACAGTCGTAGTGCATATCGCCGCCCCCAACCAACACCCGACGCTCAAGATCAACTGCGGTTTTGATATAGAACTTGTGTTCTTCCAACATAAGTTCTAGTTGTTCGGGGGTAGCGCGATTACGCAATAATAAAATCATGTGTTTTATCGCTATTTCCCCTAAAAGCTATAAGCGATCGCATTAGCTAAATACTGCTCAAGTTCTTTATCTGGACAAGACAAGCCAGTAGATAAACTATTATCTACTGGCTTGTCGATCTACTGAGTAGATCAGCGTCTGATATACTTACTAGCCAACTGAATAGCATCAGAAATATCAACGTCGCCATCCCCGTCGGCATCTAGGAAGGAATTTAATACAGAATTTCCACCACCTTGAGGGTTTTGAGCATTCGCGCCAGATTGCAAGAAATTCAATACCAAAGGTACTGCTAAAGGCAGCAATTGTTGGATTGTACCAGCATCTAATCCGGTGCGTTGGGCAGCAACATCAGCTACTTGTTGTTGCATCGCCGGAGAAAATAAAGAGTTAACAGCTTGAGGATTTTCAGAAGTGCCACTATATTGATTCACTAAAGCTTGAGCTTGTTCGTTACCACCTGTGGCTTGCTTCTGCTGTAAAGAAGAACGTACATAATTACCCACAACACCCAACATAGATTGTATTGTGGAGGAATCTGCCCCAGTCCGATTACTCAACTGATCAACAGCGCTGATAATACCGCCGATTTGACCTAAACTGCCTTGTTGATTAGGATTGGCAACAGCACCGAGAATTTGATCGAAAAGTCCCATAAGTTTCTTTTGTTTCTGTGTTTTTTCTTTCCTAAGACCAACCTGAAAGCTGCTCAAACTGTAAGTCTCAGGCAACATCAACTAAGCTCGTCTTAGGGTGTACTTTATTTATTGCAGCAAATTTCACTTGCCACAACTGGCAAAAGATCTATAACTTGATTCTTACTACTCTGTTAAAAAAGACTGAAACTATTAATATTAGAAGCATCTGCGTCCTTCATAACCATTAAATTTTGCCATCCATGCCTCTGTCGCGCATAGTCACGCTGATTGTTGGTCTAATCGTCATTTTGGGGCTAGCCCTGTGGCTGATTGATTCCCTTTCACGCCTCTATTGGCAGTTGTCTTATTCGCCACTGCTGGGTAATCTGCTGTTGCTGCTGTTGATTGTACTCATAGGAGCCTTAGTTGCAGCTTTTGTTTATTATGTGCTGGTAATTCAAGCTGGGGAAAAGCGATCGCGCCGTCAACGCAATCGTGTGACTTCAGCGCAAATTCCCGCTGCCAAATCTGATGCGGCTTCTTCTACACTCCAAGCTGTACGCCAACAAGTAGGACAAATTCAAGATGAAGTAGCACGCCAAGCTTTATTAAGTAAATCGCGGGAAATTGAAGTTAATTTAGCACGAGGTGAAATTCAAGTAGTGGTATTTGGTACAGGAAGTGCTGGCAAAACTTCCTTAGTAAATGCAGTTATGGGACGCATGGTAGGTCAAGTTGATGCCCCAATGGGAACAACCCAAGTAGGAGAAACCTATTGTCTGCGATTGAAGGGTTTAGAACGCAAGATTTTGATTACAGATACCCCAGGAATTTTAGAAGCAGGGGTAGCAGGAACAGAACGAGAACAAATGGCCAGAGAATTGGCGACATCGGCAGATTTATTGTTATTTGTGGTAGATAATGACTTGCGTCGTTCAGAATATGAACCGCTGCGGGGATTAGCAGAAATTGGCAAGCGATCGCTTTTAATTCTTAACAAAACTGACTTATATACAGATGAAGATAAAGAAGTGATTCTCGCACGATTACGCCAACGAGTGCGGGGATTTATTGCTACAAATGATGTCGTGGCGATCGCAGCTAATCCCCAATCTGCACAGCTAGAAACTGGCGAAACCTTCGAGCCAGAACCAGATATTGTCCCTTTACTGCGGCGAATGGCAGCTGTTTTAAGGGCTGAGGGTGAAGATTTAGTCGCAGATAACATTCTTCTACAATCTCTGCGACTGGGAGAAGAAGCACGTAAACTCATTGATAGCCAGCGCCGTCGTCAAGCTGACAAAATTGTCGAAAGGTTTCAGTGGATTGGTGCTGGTGTAGTTTCAGTCACGCCTCTACCATTTGTGGATTTATTAGCAACCGCTGCTGTCAATGCTCAAATGGTTGTAGAAATTGGTAGAGTTTATGGCTGCGAATTGAATATGGAACGGGGGCGAGAGTTAGCTCTTTCTTTAGCAAAAACGATCGCCAGTTTAGGAATCGTCAAGGGAGCTATTGAATTACTGTCTACTGCTTTGCAAACGAATCCGGCGACTTTTATTGTTGGTAGGGCAGTTCAAGGCGTAACCGCAGCTTATTTGACGCGGATTGCTGGTAAAAGTTTTATTGAGTATTTTCGTCACGACCAAGATTGGGGTGATGGTGGGATGACAGAAGTAGTACAGCGACAGTTTCAAATTAATCGCCGAGACGAATTTATTAAAGCTTTTGTGCAAGAAGCGATCGCCAAAGTAGTCAAGCCTTTAACAGATAGATCAGAGGCGATAGAAGAAGCAGAAGAACAAGGAGAATCTGAGAGACGATAAAAACTATAGAAACTGCTCTTGAATCACTTTTTTCCAACATAGTTGTGTCTCTTTTTTTACTGGATATTCAACGATTAATTCCTCTCGCACGTAGTTCTGGTTTTGACATCTCTATTTCCAGGTGCCAGATGTGAGTAAATACAAAATTGGCGATCGCCTTAGGATTCGTGACATAAATCGTGAGATAGTGCCGGAACTTGAGGTTACGAACTATTGCCTGGGCTTAAATATCAATGTGATACTATTTGTCAATATTGAGAGGGTTGCTCCTTGCACTTAAAAATAGCTGGATATTTTTATAATTTTGTGTGAGAAGATACCGTGGTTTGGGATTAATAGAGATGGAATTGCTTCTTCCGAAAACAGGCTTCAAAAGCAATAAAAACCATGCACCAGCAACTTTTTTGTCAAGTTGTCCCAAAAATTCCTAGTAGAAAGACTACTTTTTTAATTTCAGTATTAGCGATCGCTACCTTCGGTTCAGCTTGTACTTCCACCCGTGAAAGTTCATCTGCCACTTTACCAAATACCGCTCAGTCGCCTGATAGTATCACCAAACAATCTGGAGAGGCACAAGCAACTATCAAAATGTCAGTGATTCCTTGGCAAGTTTCAGCGGAACAAGAAAAAAAACTCCAACCTTTAGCTGACTATTTAGCCAAAACCCTCAAACGACCCTTTGAATTTACAATTGCCAAAGACTACCAAACAGCTGTTGATTTACTAGTTGATAAAAAAGTAGAACTTGCCTACATTGGGCCTGGTAGCTATATTGAAGCTCATCGGCGCGACCCCAAGATTGAACCACTAGTGTCGCCAATTAACCAAGAGACTAAACGACCTTGGTACACATCTGTAATTGTTGCTAACAAAGCCAGCGGTATTAAGACCATCTCAGACTTAAAAGGCAAGCGATTTGCCTTTGTGAGTAAGTTGTCAACTTCTGGTTATATCGCTCCAATGGATCATTTTCAGAAACTGGGGATTAATCCTGACAAATATTTTAGTTCGGTAATCATGACTGGTAGCCATGATAAATCAAAAAAAGCCTTAGCAAAAGGTGAAGTAGATGCGATCGCAGATGATCGCAGATCATATACTGAACAAGTTAAAGAAGGGAAAATGAACCCCGAAAAATACAACATTATTTGGGAATCTGTACCTTTACCTAGTGTCCCTATAGTCGCTTCTAGTCAAATTTCAGTCGAATTAAAAGATGCTTTGAAAAAAGCGCTGGTTGAAGCCCCACCAGGTCTGACAGACCCTAGTGGAGCAACGGGAGTTGGATACACTTTGGTACAAGATGGAGACTACGACATTATTAGAGAATTTCAAAAGCGCGTTTCTAGTAAATGAGGCTAACTAAGATATGCGGATAACGACCAAATTTATTGGGTCGTCTTTGCTCGTTGTAGGATTAGTTACCTCTACTTTGATTGGTGGCGATCTATTCATTAGGCGAGCAGAACAGACAGCTCAGGATAATCAAACCAAAAATGCCCAAGCTTTGACACTTATCCTACAAATCAACATTGCTGTAAATAACCAGGTAGCTGCGCTCAAAGATATGATTTTGCTGAAGCGCGATGCTTCTAATTTTGTGAAATACCAAGAAGCTTTATCTGGCTTTATGAGGGATTTAGCTGAATTAGAAAAGTTAAAACCACAAACAACTTCCGAGTTAGCCAAAATCCGCGATCGCCATAGCTTGCTTGCCAATCTTGCAATAGAATTAACCAGCCAATCTCAAGCAGACAGACCTTTAGAACTCGCAGAATCTCAGCAAGATTTTCGAGTTATCAACGCTTTTTCTAGGGATATTGAACTTTATTTGTATTCATTAACCCAGAAACTCCAGAAACAAGATGCCTTAGCAAAACAGGAATTTAATCAGTTTAAGCAGAATACCCAATTTGCTAGGCAAATTCTGATATTTTCAATTTTGCTGGTTTTTGTTGGTCAGTTATTGCTAATTCTCTTACCAGTGATTCGCTCGATTCAAAAACTACAATTAGGAGCAGCAAAAATCGGCAAGGGCAATTTAGCATACCGCCTAGATATTCAAACTAAAGATGAAATTGAACAGCTAGCAAATGCATTCAACCAAATGGCAGCAACTCTGGCTGAGTCTTATCACTCCCTTGAGTTGAAGAAAGAACTCGCTGATACTGCCAATCATGCCAAAAGTGAATTTTTGGCCAACATGAGCCACGAATTAAGAACTCCATTAAATGGCATCCTTGGTTATGCTCAAATTCTCCAACAAGATAAAAGCCTAACCTCTAAACAACAAAATGCTTTAAGAATTATTTACCAATGTGGTTCACATTTACTCACATTAATTAACGACATTCTAGATTTATCCAAAATTGAAGCCCAGAAAATGGAACTATACAAAAATGACTTCCACTTTCCGGCGTTTCTTCAAAGTGTGGTAGAAATTTGTCGCATTCGGGCTGAGCAAAAAAATATCTCATTTATTTATCAACCAAGTTCAGAATTACCCATTGGTATTTTGGCAGATGAAAAACGCTTGCGACAAGTTTTAATTAACCTTTTGGGTAATGCTGTTAAATTTACAGAAAAAGGCGGTGTAAAATTTATTGTTAGTTTGGTAGATCAATC
>JBBSOP010000058.1:0-15175 GCA_038259655.1 Chroococcales cyanobacterium | reverse complement strand
TATTTTTTTAGTTGGAAGTCCCTAAGCTGCTAGTTACCCAGGTCAAATTGGCTTGATCTTTTTTACCTTAGTGCTTAATTTAATTACACCTGTGGTAACAAAGATTCCATAGCCTATACTCCCTTATGAGCGACTATTTACACGTACTGCCAAAGGAATATTTTTTGAGACTAAACCAATGAGATGTGATTCTACCTTGGAAATAGTAGTATTTCCTAGTTTTGACATGATATTAAATAGTAGCCTCACAATTTCTCTTTTTACACATACTTGATGTATTTTTTACACAAACATTATGAATCAAATTTTATCGGTTCTTACAGGGGAAACTACCTAAATATTTATCTTTGCAAAGCCACTGATGTTTAAAATTCAATTTTGACGCGATCGCCTTGCTGCAAATTTAATTCAGCGGCTCGTCCAGATCGCAATTCGATGACCGTATCAACTGGTACATTCGGACCATAAGTGGGACAAGGCTCTTCAGCACAAGAAGGTGCAGAAGTTTCTACATATTTCACCACTCCATTTTGTAAAAATACCATATCTAGAGGCACTGGGACATTTTTCATCCAAAATCTGACAGGTTGTGGAGAAGGAAACTGAAATAACATCCCCCGATTATCTGGTAAAGCTGGCCGATACATTAATCCTTTTTCTTGCTGTTC
This sequence comes from Chroococcales cyanobacterium, assembly GCA_038259655.1. GTDB lineage: Bacteria > Cyanobacteriota > Cyanobacteriia > Cyanobacteriales > Nostocaceae > Halotia. Next base: position 14,507 of record JBBSOP010000058.1, on the reverse strand, counting down.
TTGAGTCTTTGCCACTTCTAACTGAATTGTTGTGCCATTAGGAACAGTGGCTTTTGCAGAAATTGGGAGTGTTTGTCCTGTAGGTGCTGTTGTTTGACTGGTAGGGTTCAAAGTTGGTGTCGGGGATTTAGCTGGTGTCTGCATCGAACAGCCCATGAGAAAAATACCCAGTAGCATCGGGAGTAAACTTAGCCAACGCATCATACAATTTTTGATTTTGTGATTTAGATTTCGATTTTACAGAATTTAAGCCAGAAAGCCCACGATTTTTAGTTGTTTTCTTGGTGAACTTGGCAAGTATGGGTGAGTAATTTTACTGGGACTAGGAGCTAGAGTGGTGGATTTTGAAAATTGAGAGGCTCAGATCCCCGACTTCTTCAAGAAGTCGGGGATCTTGTTGTTCATGAATGATTTAGGACTGCTATATAAAAAGTTATAGATAAAATTAAAACTCCCACCTTTGCAGAAGTGGGAGTCTGGAATTTTGTTGTGTAGCTTGTAATTGCTCCTGTCATGAGCTTTTTACGATTCTCTTAAAACGTATCCTACACCTCGAACCGTTTGAATAAGACGCTTTTGCCCTTCTTCTTCGATTTTCAGGCGTAAGTAGCGAATATACACTTCAATCACATTCGACTCACCCATAAAGTCGTAACCCCAGACATTTTCTAAGATTTGTTCGCGGGTTAAGACTTCACGGGGATGTTCCATTAAAAACTTTAATAGTTCAAATTCTTTCATTGTTAAGTCAATCGCCTTACTGTTGTGTATGGCGCGGCGAGTTGCTAAATCTAAAATTAGTTCTCCAAAGCGCAACTGCTCGGTTGTCTCGATATCAGGTTTTAAATAGAGACGAATTAACTTTAAAAAGTCTTCGGGACGGTATGGCTTAAGGATGTAATCATCAGCTCCAGCTTCTAGACAAGCCACACGATCATCGATTGTATCCCTGGCCATTAAAATTAGCACAGGCGATCGCATCCCCGCACTTCTGAGATTTTTACATAACGAAAGTCCAGATTCACCTGCAAGCATTCGGTCTAAAACAATTAAAGCAGGTTGGCGATCGCGGCAGTGTTGTAAACCGCTGGCTGCATCATGAGCCAAAATTGCATCATAACCAGCTTCTTGCAAATCAAAAGAAAGCTGATTTGCTAAACTAGCATCGGTTTCAATCACCAAAACACAAGGACTGTGAGCAAGTGTCATAACAATTTGGGATATTGAATTTGGGAATTTGCAGACGTTTCAGAATAATTCTGGACATCGGCTAGAAGTGTAACTACAAGTTTTTGTCGATGGATAAATCCTAAGTTAATATGCTGCCTAAAATTTCTTTTAGCAGGTTTGGGTATCAACCATCAAATTTTCAAATGCAATTTTAATCACTAATTCCACATTCCATTCCTGTACCAGTAATCTGGAAGGAATTTCCCAATTGGCAAGACAAAGCATTAGCTCACAATTGCTCCAATGCGAGTCCAGTGCCAAATTCTGTGCATCAGACGACTGATAAGACTAGAGGTCAAAAAAGGTTTTTTAGCGGTAAACAAGGAGAGTATACTTTAAAAACTCGTCTACTGAATAGGGTTGTGACGCGATGACTCCGTCCAGCTTCTATGCCCTCGCGCCGTTATTTAAGGAGCAGAAACAATGAAAGCAAAGAGTTACCTGATGTTCGGCGTGGTTATCCTCATCTCCATCCTCGTCGGCCTCCTGATCTCGCAGGTGAGTGCTCGTCTTGACCCGTTGCGGAAGCTTCTAAATTTATTTGGCTTAGGTCCTCAAGGGTTGACCGTCATCGAGCACGACACCATCATCGACAAGATCGAACAGGTGAGCGAGCTTACGACAACAAAATATAACATTCAGTTGGTAGTTACCAGCGAGTACGGTGGAACATTTGCGGGTACGGGCAACTTCAAGTTGGCACTGATCGCGAAAGGCAGGGTAGAGGCCGGGCTGGATCTAAAGAAGCTTGATCCATCGACAGTCAAAGTGTCAGATGATGGCCAAAGCGTAACCGTGAACCTGCCACCGGTAAAGATCCTCAACCGCGACAGCATCCTGATCGACGACCCAGATGAGCCAAAGGACACGTACGTGTGGGTATTGTCGAGGGCATTTGGTGCAGATACTTCGGGTGCGGAACAGACCCTGCGCGCTAACGCTGCTAACCAGGTACTGGAAGCCGCGTGTAAAGACGGCATCCTGGAGCAGGCGACCAAAGATGCTAAATCTGCCATCGAACAGCTCCTGAAAACTTTCGTGCCTAATGTCAAGGTGCTTAGTGAACCAGTACCCTCGTTGGATGCCTGCACAGGGAAGTGACACTGAGTATATGCAATCAAAGTGTTAATTGTCAAAACCGTCTTGCGAAACTGCCCAACACTGCGCTGCACCAGACCGGATTGCTAGTTTGCTCGTCGGTGGTGTGTCAAAAGGTACTTGCTGCCGGTGAGCTATGCCGTTAGACCTCAATCCTCTGGGAAAGATGTTACTGAAGGCGATCGCATTTTAATACCAGCATTTATATCAATGAGAATAATCGCTCTCGGTTTTGTATAATTAAGCGGGTTCAATCCGTGCAACAAGCTTCTTAACCACCTAATCGCCTCACTTGTTGTTTGCTCGTTGGCAATTTGAAGGCATTGCTGCACAATTGCTGAAACGTTAGGAAAATAGCTGCTTTCTGTAATTGCGTAATTTTCACACTGCAATCTATAAACTAATAACTAAGCTTGGTATCCAAACGCGCTGGTTATTAATAAAGTACTGACGATTTAAGGAAGCTCATTGCTTTTGCTAAAATACAGCATAAAGGCTTTATGCCATAGGAGATCGCCCAAATGGCAATAGTTGTTACCCTTAGCCCCGAATTAGAGGCGTTGCTGCTTGACAGAGCTGCTCGGCGAGGCCAAGATGTGAGCCTTATTGCATCTGAATTATTAGCTAGTGTCTTAGAGTGGGAAGAGCAAGATTCAGAAGAGGCTATTAAGATTATCCAGCAAGGGTTAGACGATTTTGAGGCAGGACAATTCAGGTCTTTTCAAAATTTTGCTGAAGAGCAACGCAGCAAGTACAATCTGTCAGCCGATTCATGAAGTATCGTATCGAAATTTCAAGCGTCGCAGAGGCAGAAGCAGATAGTATATTTCTACGGTTATCTCAAGTTACCTCTCCTGCAAAGGCAAGCCAATGGTATTCAGGGCTACTACAAGCAATTGAGTCCTTGTCTCAAATACCTAAACGCTGCCCATTAGCGAGAGAGAATGAGTATTTTAGCCAGGAAATCCGCCAACTACTCTACGGTCGAGGGCGTAATTCATACCGAGTCCTTTTTACTATTTTGGAGGGGCAGGATATGTCAACGATTCGCATTCTCCACATCCGCCATGCATCACAGCAAACGATTGGTGAAGATCCTGAAGAACCCAACGCAAGCTAACCAAGTCGATGAAGCGGACGGTTGAGAGATCTCAGTGAGGATGCAAAGGTTACTAGCCGCCGTTTATTGGGGTCGTTAGACCTCAATCCTCTGGTAAAAGTCTTACTAAAGGCGATCGCATTTTGATACCAGCATTTATATCGATGAGAGCGATCACCCTCGGTTTTGTATAATTAAGCGGGTTCAATCCGTGCAACAACGCCTAGCCGAATGAGTTGATCCAAAGCGGTTTGTATATTTGATTCAGAGAGTCTGGTGAGCCATTGAACCCAAAATCGATTCATCTAGACTCAGTTCAAGAGTGTTTGCGATCGCGTCTGCTCGAAATGTGCGAAAATCCTTGACTTAACCTTAATTGACTCAATGCGTAAGTTCCCCACGCAACAAGCTTCTTAACCACCTAATCGCCTCACTTGTTGTTTGCTCTTTGGCAATTTGGAGGCATTGCTGCACAATTTCTCTGACGTTAGGAAAATAGCTGCTTTCTGTAATTGCGTAATTTTCACCCTGCAATCTGTAAACTAATAGCTGCTTATTTTTTAACAGCCAAACTTCTGGCACTTTATAAGGTAGATAATCATTAACATTGGTATAACTAGTCACATCTACCTCAATGACTAAGTCGGGTGGAGGATCATTTAACCAGTCGATACGGCTCTTACCTACTACGGATTTCCAATTTTCAATGTAAAAGCAAAAATCAGGCTCAATGCCGCTAATAAGAGGCAAGCTCATGGTGATAGGCGTAAATGAGTCGTATCTTTGCTCTAAATGATCTAGCAAAACCTTAGCTACATCTGCCAGCAAGCTCGCATCTCTTCCATGTTCTGGTAAAGGTGCCATCAGCAAAATCTCTCCAGGTCGATATTTAAGGCGAGGGAAGGAGCGATCGCCTAGTTGCTGGCTCAGTGCTTGATAGTCTTGCCAGTCTCCCAAAAGTTTTAACACCGCGCCTGGTGGTAACTCGATTTTTTCAGGTGTAATTACAGTATGCATATTTGCCTACCTTGAGAAACTCCGACCATACCAAAACGGTTGCTTGGCTGTTTTTACGGACAATAATTAAGGTAATTCTACCGAAGTTGGTTTAGCAATATGTGGCAAACCCCAACCTAATTTTTCTCGCAAGATCCGGAAAAATTCTGTTGGTTGTAAACGAATAAACTTTACACTGTATGGCGATCGCTCTAAATATACCCGATCTTCTGGGAAAATATAGCATCCACCATTGCCATCTACCACCATCACTAACCGAGGGATATTGACTGGGTAAATATTGACGGGTTCTGTATCTGGGAATACTAATGCCCGCGAAGCCAGAGAATGAGGACAAATAGGTACTAGCTGTAACACAGGTACACCAGGGGTTACAACTGGCCCACCAGCACTTAAAGAATAAGCTGTTGAACCAGTTGGCGTAGAAATAATTACACCATCGGCAGCAATATCTACTGGTGCATGATGCCCTACAGCAATTTCAAAATGGCACATAGAGGTCAATGGCTCTCGATGTAACACCATTTCATTTAAACACAGGGCTTCCCACAGTACCGAGTCTCCCCGCAATACTTTGACTGTGAGCATGGCTCGTTCTTCAATTTCATACTTACCTGCCATCACTTGCTCTATTGCTTGGGGCAATTGATTCAAATAAGCTTCTGTTAAAAAACCCATGTGACCAGTATTCACCGTTAGTAGGGGAATACCGCAGGGGGCAACCTGACGCGACGCTGCTAAAACAGTGCCATCTCCCCCTAACACAACTGCAAACTCCATGTCTGAGTCAAAACCAGGGGGTGTCAAACCGTCAATTGGGGTGTGACATACAGGACTCTCAGGATTAGAGTAGCCCAATATGCCACCGATACTCGATGTAATACATACATTCCAACCGGCAGCGGTTAGCTTGTCTTTTAGCTCGATAGCGACACGACCTGCTACCGGCTTAACGTCATTATAGATAATGCCTGCTTTCGGCACACTCAAATATCCAAGTTTTAGGCGATGCTCTGTCTTATTTAATCCTGCCATACTTTGGACAACGTAGTCATTAGTCTCAAGTTTAAAGTCCAAAAATTAGTGATATTAACCACCGACTATTGACTATTGGCCTTTGATGACTCCTTAAATGGAGCCTTTTCGATTTGTCCTTTCTAGTTTTATTTTTCTCGTAGTCTAGCTGCTTCAGCTTTTTCATAATTCGGCTAAAGTACTCTTGCAGGTAACTTTCTAGAGTAGTGGTTTGTTGGGGGTCTAACCCAAAAACTTTGTATGTCTCATCCATTGAGGCGCTTAAGGGTTTACCACTGGCTAAGACTTCTGTAAACTCTAATCTGTCTGCCACATTCCAACCCCACTGAAAGAACCGAATAATGCGGCGCACGGTACGCAGGAGGTTGATTGGCATCCGTGTGACTCTGGCTTCTTTTGCAGATAAACGCTCACACAAATTAATAATTTCCTCAGCACTCCAAGCACGAGTACCGACGACAGGGAAAGCTTTTTTTTCGGTTTCTGGCACACTCAAAGCCCGAATAGCAAATTTTGCAATATCTTGAGTGTCCATATACGCAATAGGTGAAGAGTTACCAGTTACCCACACCGGTTGGTTTTCTAAAATCGGTATGCCATATTGACCGATTAACCCTTGCATAAACCCAGCTAATTTTAAAATGGTGTAATTTAGTCCAGACTCAGCTAAAAAGAGTTCTGTACACCGCTTAATTTCCATCAGGGGTACTTCTGGGTAATTCTCGGCATCAAGAATAGAAAAGAAGATAAAACGTTCTACACCCGCAGCTTTTGCCGCTTGAATTAATGCTACCTGACCTTCCCAATCTACTTGTTTAATCGTCAGTGAATCGGTAGCGCGAGAGGTTGCAGCGTCGATGACTGCGTTTACACCTTCTAATGCTCCTGTTAGACTTTGAGGATCACACAAATCTCCCCGGACTAATTCTGCACCCCATTCTTTTAGAAAAGCAGCTTTTTTGGTACTCCGGACAAGACAGCGTACCTTATACCCCTCATCGATAGCACGACGAGCCACTTGTCTTCCTAAGGTGCCAGTAGCACCGACGATTAATAATGTCATGAGGGTCGTAATAAATTTTTAAGTTTTATGAGAAGAATCTTAACAGAATTATCTCTGTAAACAAAAGTTTACATTATTTTTAATAAACTTAATTGATACACAGAGATTGATGGAAAAAGCGTTGTCCGTTGTCCGGACACGCTATTTTTCCAGACAGAAGAAAGCCTTCCGTCTTTTACAGTTAGTTGTCAGGTAGAGGATTATTCCTCTGCTCCCTGAATTTTTAACAATAAAGCACCCAAACCCCAGCCCACGAAGATTAAACCGAAAGATAAGAGAGCTGCATTTAAAATTTCGCCACCCATGAGCGTGATTCTCCTTTGCGAATGATAATTTGCAATTATTCTAAAGGTCGCCCTTTAGATTTCCTGTTTTTTGGGCTGTTTCACTAGACTAAACTTGATTGCTCAAGTCTAACCTTCACCAGTCCTACGAGCCAGGATTTGACCAAGTGCATTAGACAGAGTTAGGTACACTTAAGGTTTACCAGAAGCTCTACAACAGCTAATGTTGGATTAAACCTGTGTAAATAATTCTAAACCAGTTTTACGGTCAATCCATATTATCGGCAGATGAGAGCAGCCTGAAACTACTACTATGCTGTAATTAATATGCATCAACTCAACCCAAATCAGATATTAAAGTCACATCTAAAAAATCCTCTGCGTTTAGCGCTGACGTTGGGAGACCCAGCCGGAATTGGACCAGAAGTGATTTTGAAGGCTTTGGCAGACTTGGAAATTAGTCAAAAGTATGATGTGACAATTATTGGAAACAAAGATTTATTAATACAAACTTATAACCAGCTAAATTCAACAACTTTGGCAAATCCAGACCAGTTGCAGATTATTGATGTGCCATTAAATAAAGAAATTGCAGATAAAATTGTGATTGGCACAGGTAATGCGGCTAGTGGCGCGGCTAGTTTTGCCTATATGGAATATGCGATCGCTCAAACACTGGCTGGTAAATTTGATGGTATCGTCACAGCCCCCATTGCTAAATCTGCTTGGAAAGCGGCAGGTTATAATTATCCGGGGCAAACGGAACTTTTAGCAGAAAAAGCTGGTGTTGATCGCTTTGGGATGTTATTTGTAGCGCGATCGCCTCATACTAACTGGATACTCAGGACTTTGCTAGCTACCACACATATTCCCTTATGTCAAGTGGCAGATACATTAACACCGCAGTTGCTCACAAAAAAACTAGATTTGTTGGTGGAGTATCTAGAAACAGATTTTGGCATAGAAAGAGCAAGAATTGCGATCGCAGGTTTAAATCCCCATAGTGGCGAACAGGGACAATTGGGAACAGAAGAACAAGATTGGTTAATTCCGTGGTTGGAACAAGAACGGCAAAATCGCCCCAATTTACAGTTAGATGGGCTAATACCACCAGATACGATGTGGGTTAAGCCGGGTCAAGCTTGGTATGGTAATTCTTCTGTGCAGAATTTGGCTGATGCCTATCTGGCACTTTACCACGACCAAGGCTTAATTCCTGTGAAGCTCATGGCATTTGATAGAGCCGTCAATACTTCCATTGGTCTACCTTTTGTGCGGACTTCCCCAGACCACGGAACCGCATTTGATATTGCAGGTAAAGGAATTGCTGATGCTACGAGTATGAAAGCAGCGATAGAGTTAGCGGCTGAGTTGGTTAGTCAAAGAATAGCTGCGAGAAATTAGGACTTTTTTGTTATTTTAAGCTCATATCAGTTTTGCTTTGAGGAATTAAACCATGACTCAAGCCTTACCCAAAATATTTACATTTGAAGAATTTGCTGCTAAATATCCAGACAAATCAGGGAAGCATTATGAACTTCATGATGGAACAGTAATAGAAATGCCGCAACCAACAGGTGACCATGAACAGGTAGTTGGATTTTTAGCCTTTGAACTGACTAGAGAGTGTATCGGTTTAAATCTGCCCTACTTCATACCAAAAACAGTATTAGTCAAACCACCTAAACGTGAATCTGCTTACTCGCCAGATGTGCTGTTGTTAAATCGCCCTAATTTAGCAAATGAACCTCTGTGGAAGCAAAAATCAACTGTTACTCAAGCAACCTCTATTCCTTTAGTAATCGAGGTGGTGAGTACCAATTGGCGTGATGATTATCATAAAAAATACGCTGACTATGAAGAAATGGGGATTCCTGAATATTGGGTTGTTGATTATGCTGCTTTAGGGGGTAGAGAGTTTATTGGTAAGCCCAAACAACCTACTATTTTGGTTTGCTGTTTGGACGAAGGTGAATATCAAATTAATAAATTTCGAGGCGATGACCGTATCCACTCTTTAATATTTCCAGATTTGAATTTGACCGCACAACAAATTTTTGAGGCTGGAGGGGTAATGTAGAAAAATAGCCCCAAGCGCTCATATTTATAAATTATCCATTTATTTTGATTGATATGACTTTATAAATTATTCCCGAAATTATTTTTCGGCTTCGAGTGAAGGTAATTAATATCTTTAAACATCCCAGTTATCCACTAATCGTGTGACTGGGATTTTATTTTTCCAACTTTTACGCTGTAAAAAGGCTATAGGCTAACACCTAAAAAAATGAGGAATAAGAATTAATTTATATCTCTCGCTTCGTTTAGGTATTCTCTTCTTTTTTCTTGCCCTTTGGGCTGTGTAAAAAATAATTAGGCTAACGCCTAAAAGTTTGAAGTTAATTCGTATCCTCGCTTCGTTTGGGTATTCTCTTTTTTTTCTTGCCCTTCGGGCTGTAAGAAAGGTGAATTGGCTAACGTCGGATTAATAATTAGTAAATTCATTGATTTGCTGATGAGCTGGATAGAACTTACTTTTTTGTTCAATTGATAAATTTTGTTTTATAGGAATTGCTTATGAACTTAATGGAAACTATTGGATATATTCGTCGCGATCTTCAAAGTCTTTATTACTGGTGTGAACATCAATCTGGAATGAAACAAATGATTTCTAGTCAGATTGTTTCGGATCGAACTCACAAGTGGTTTCAACACGAGGTAATACTAAAGCCTAATCCCATTATTAATATTAATAAAGGATATTGGGATGAGAGAGTTCATCGGCTTGGTAATTGCATTTTTCCTGGATGGAATTGTGCGTTACTCTGTCATTATCGTCCAGGTGGTCACATGATAAGACACTGCGATCATTCTGTTTTTGAGCCATTGGTAGTATCTGTCAATATTGGACATGCTACTTTGTGTATTGGTAATCAGGAACATAATCTTGAAGATGGTCAGGTCATCAAGTTTTATTCTGATATCCCTCATGAACTTTATCCGGTTGTATCTGAACGCTGGTCTTTGATGTTTCGCCGGATTAAGCAACAGTATCTACAGTTTTAAATGTCTGTAGTTCTTTTCCCTCAATGATTATGTGGCTGTGGCTGCATCGCTGATGTCACTCTTATTTTAAATGTCTGTAACTTGCGCTCCCATCTGGCAAACAAACTTATCTCATCAACCTCATCTGTCTCTTCACTTTCATTAATGAGATCTTGGTTTTTCTCTTCTAATTCGCGCATATACTGCCTGAGTATACCCCCAACAGCGATCGCTCTGGTTTTATGCAGCTGACGGGTTAACTCCAAAAACCATTCTTTATTAGCTACTAAGTCTGATTCTTTCACCTGATACTTGAGAATTTCTGGAATCAGCAGCGTGGGGTTATGGTGCTTTGCGATCGCGCTAATATGAGTAATCGGTTGATAATCAATTCGTAAGCACTTTTGCCATAATGCTACCCACTTAGCCTGAGAGAGGTAGCCATGACTGAAATACGAAGGTTGCACCATTGCCAAAATATGTAAATGTGGGTGTGCTGATACTCCATCTTTCCCTTTGGTAACTTCTATAGATTTAACCCAGCCTTTTGCTGGCCATGCTTTCAATTCCGTTAATCGCTTAAAAGCTTTGTTCATTACATCTAAAGTTTCCCTAAGTTCATCAATCTGGCAATTCTTTACAGTCAGGGTGATAAATAGCCAACGATACTTGGGATAATCTGTAACAACCTGTGGGAGAATTTTATAAGCTTTAGCTTTCCACATGAGCGATCGTCGCCACTGACAAACCGGACAGTGACGAACTCTACAAAATCGAGCATCTGATAGCTTTAACTTGAGAATACCTTCTGAATCTTCTGGTACTAGTCGGAACTCTAGCAACTCAGAACACATTCTCACTCGCCAAGCATATTGATTGAAAGCTTCTTCTTTTGCTATAGCATAATAGTAAGAGACTTGATCAGCGTTAGCTCGATGCTTATCCCAAGTTTCACCTATAGAGGAAATCTCGGTCAAGTTTAGTGCTATTTGATCTTGTAATAACTTGCCTTGCAGCGATAAAATTTTATCTGAGGCTTGAGAAGACACAGAATTTTCTAGTGTATTTGGTAACAATATCAAAAAGTAACACTAAGCTATACAGTAAAGCCTCAGTAAGATCATCCGTAAGATTATCTGCCTAATTGCAGTAATCCTAGAGTCACAAATTTAAACCGTGCTTTATTCCGGTAATTCAAACTTGTAACCATAGCCTCGAACGGTTTTAATAAACTCAGGTACACTAGTATCAACTTCCATCTTCTTACGAAGTTGACCAATATGCACATCAACTACCCGACCATCTCCGACATATTCGCAACCCCAGATTTTTTGAATTAGCTGCGGACGACTCCAAGCTTGACCAGGATGACTCGCCAAAAAATGCAAAATATTAAACTCCAAAGCTGTTAAAGCTAGAGGCTTATTATTAAGTGTGACTTCTCGACCATCGGGGTTAATTGCTAGCTGCTTAAAAACGAGGCGCTGTGTTGGAGAAGGGTTGATAGTGCGTATGCGCCTCAAAAGAGCTTGTATGCGGACTTCCACTTCTGCCAGACTAAAAGGCTTAGTCATAAAGTCATCAGCACCAGCAGCAAGAATTTTAATTTTATCAGCTTCGTCAGTCCGTCCAGTCAAGATCATCACTAAAACATTAGTCCGACTCTGCATTTCTTGGCAAAGGTGATAACCATTTGTATCTGGCAAATTCCAATCTAAAATTACTAAAGCTGGATCGAAGTTATCAAACAATGAAAGAGCTGTTTTACCATCCGCGGCAGACTCTATTTGATATTTTCGACTTAAAAAGCGATATATAAGATTGCGGACACCGAAATCGTCATCTACAACAAGAATTTTGGGATTTGTAGCAGAAAGCATAACCATAACGTTTTAGCCTATTGTTTATCTGGCGATTCGCTGTGGGTAGATATATTTATTAAGAAGCCACTCTTAGAACATCTTGTTGCACGCACTTTTTGAGAGATTTATTTACGCCTACCCTGGTTTATTACGTAGACGTAAAGCAGCTTGTCGCCAGACATTGCCACTGTATTGCTTAGCCATATTTAATTTTCCATTAAATTTATGAAAACTTCAGCTATAGTAATGCAGACCAAATGTATAACTTTCGTTTGAATTTGGTATGTCTTTGATATTTAGTAGTATGATTTTAAATCTTCAGGGTTAACAGAAACTTTATTTTAGGTGTATTCTCTGATCTATAAATAGACTTTGCCGAGCTTTGCCTTGAACCGTACCCTTAGAGAACGCTTTCCGCGAACGGCTAACGCTCACGGCGAAGCCTTTTCTCCTCTTGGTTATTATAACTTCTGTAATATATTTGACTCTCAATTTACTCAATGGGAATACCTTCTCTGGAAGGCTATAAGGTATTTTTCTGGAGTGCATCTACGTATATCCATAATACTGACTGTCAAAAAAGCATAAGTATACTACTCGGAACATGACAAGCCAAGGACTAAGAGCATCATCAGAAGGCATCAGAATAGCAAAAATAGCTTTAACTGACAAAACCCTAAGTCAGCACAAATTAGCAGTATCTTTAGGTATTACACGTCAACCAGTTTCTAAGTTTTTTGCAGGTGAATCGGTTTCTCGTAGTTGTTTTGTACAAATTTGCCAACAACTAGGGCTATCTTGGCAAAAGGTAGCTGGTTTACCTGAAAATATCGCCTTTCAGGCGGACGCTAAAGTACGTACTGACAGTATTGATATTAATAAATTAGTATATGAACTACGCCAAAAGCGTCAAGATAAAATCCACGACCAATGCAGTACTCTACAAATGCTGGACATTGCTCAGCCAATTTCATTGAGTGATATTTACACTAACGTAAATGTCTTAGAAGAGATAACCAGCCAAAAATGGCTAGAGATTTCAGAACTGTTAAAAGATTTCAACCCCGAATTAAACTTCAATCGACTCGGAGGTGATAAGCAGCCAAGAAATTTACCAGGATTAGAAGCTGCATTGCGATACTCAAAGTTAATGATACTGGGTAAGCCAGGTTCAGGCAAAACCACCTTTTTACAGTATCTGGCAGTTGAGTGTAATAAAGGGAAATTTCAACCGCATCTTATAGCAATATTTGTCAGACTGAAAGAATTTGCTGAGGATGCGAAAAGTGAGAATGAGTTCAATCTATTGAAATTTATCAGCCAAGAATTTCTCAGTTGTGGGATTGATGAAGAATCAACTAAAACTATACTCGCTCAGGGCAAAGCGTTGATTTTGCTAGATGGATTAGATGAAGCGTCATCATCTCAGATAGATAAAGTTACTAGAGAGCTACGCAGATTTACACAATATTACTATAAAAACAAGTTTGTTATTAGCTGTCGAATTGCTGCTCAACAATACAAGTTTCCGGGATTTACAGAAGTTGAGGTTGCGGATTTTAACTACGAACAAGTCGAAGTTTTTGTAAAAAACTGGTTTTTTACTGTCGCGCATAAGTCAAGAGAAGACGGGGAAGCTACAGGAAATTTATTTATTCATCAATTGAACCTCCCAGAAAATCAGCAAATTCGAGAATTGGCTGTAACACCGCTATTTTTGCATTTAATTTGCTTGGTGTTTCAAGTGAAAGCGGGATTTCCAGCTAATCAAACTAAGTTATATGAGCAAATATTAAATATTCTGCTAACCAGATGGGACGAAGTGAGAGGTATTAAACGAGAACAGGTATACTACAATTTCACTTCCGCAGTTCAAAAACAACTACTGTCTCAGATTGCTGCTATTACTTTTGAACAAGGTAAGTACTTTTTTGAGCAAGAGAAAATTCACCAGATAATTGTTAATTATTTCGGCAATTCCAGCAATATAAGTACAAATTCAAGTGAAGCTTTATTAAAAGAAATTGAGGTAAACAATGGTTTTTTGGTGGAACGAGCAAGAGGAATTTACTCTTTTTCTCACTTGACCTTGCATGAGTATTTTACTGCTAAAAATATTATTGAAAATTACCACTTAAAATCCGGCAAAAATCTTGTAGCCCAGATAACTAAAGAACACTGGCATCATGTATTTTTACTAACTGTGAGTATGTTACCTAAAACTGATGAAATACTATGGTTAATGAAACACAAAATTGATTCATTAGTATCTGCTGAAGTTAAAATACAAGACTTTCTCGTTTGGCTGTATCAAAAATCAAGTTCAGTCTCTACTCACTACAAAGCAGTAGCTATTCGTGCTTTTTACTTGGTCTGCGTTGGACGTACTCCGCAGGATAATCATTTTATAGAACGACTCGTACAGCCTTGTGGACAGAGTTTCGTTTATTCTACTGGTGTTATGACAAGAAAAGACAACGTTAGTTCTTGTTGTCAGCCTCGTTCTTTTGTTCATACTCCTAACTATAGCTTGGAATGTGCCTTGCTTGGTGACATAGCTTTTAACCCTGATCTTGCGCTGGACGAGTTTTTAACTAGTACTCTTACCTGTGTTGTTGAGCTAAATTTTGCTTTGAAGCATAGTCTCAAAAATACTATTTTTATTGATCATGCCTATGCTTTAAGCATTGCCTTTAATGAAGCTCTAGAACTATTATCAGAATCTGAATTTAAGCAAGTTTTACACAATATTAAAAATGAATTACCCCAGATAG
>JBBSOP010000057.1:0-15183 GCA_038259655.1 Chroococcales cyanobacterium | reverse complement strand
TACGAGACGCTACGCGCTAAGCGCAGCTATGCCGTAGGCTTTACGTAATGACAGGCTTCTGGAGCGATCGCACAACCTAAAGCTAGATGACCAAACCACGTACTAGGGAGAATTTTAAGAATTGTGTGTACACCGTAGCTCCGCGTCAGAGAGGGGTTGGGGAGAGGTTGGTCGAACTCACGTTAAACCAATTGTAAAAGTTGTTTAACTAAAGTTTAAGAGTCAGGAGATACTATAATTTTGGTTCCTGACTTTTGTCTTCCACCTCAAACCTTCCGCTATGGACAACGCATCTGACATCCAAGACGATAATCAACTCACAGTAGAACAAGCGATCGCTAATCTCCAGGGTGAAGATTTGGGATTGCGGGTATACGCTGCTTGGTGGTTAGGGCGCTTTCGGATTGATGATCAACAAGCGATTGATGTGTTGATTAAAGCACTAGAAGACGAAGACGATCGCACAAAAGTTGGTGGTTATCCTTTACGGCGAAATGCAGCGAGAGCATTGGGAAAGTTGGGCGATCGCCGGGCGGTAGCTCCTTTGATGCGGGCGCTAGAATGTTCTGACTTTTATGTCAGAGAAGCAGCAGCACAGTCCTTAGAGATGTTGGGAGATTTGTCTTGTATTCCAATTTTGATGGAATTGCTCAACGATAATGTAGCAGGAACTTTACCGGCTCCCGAACCTCCGCAACTAGTTCAACCCTTTGACTCGATTCTAGAGGCATTGGGAACACTGGGGGCAACAGATGCAATTCCACATATTATTCCTTTTTTGGATCACTTTCTGTCTAGAATTAAATATGCCGCAGCGCGAGCGATGTACCAGTTAACATCTGATCCACAAGAGGCAAACAAGTATGGCGATCGCTTAATCCAAGAACTCTCCAACCAAGATTTACAATTACGTCGGGCTGTTTTAGCTGATTTAGGAGCCATCGGATATTTACCTGCGGCAGAGGCGATCGCCGAGACTTTAGCAGAAAATAGTCTTAAACTCATCGCCCTTAAAGGTTTATTAGAAAAGCAACTGCAACAAACCACGCCACCAAATTTATCTTCAGGGGCAATAAAGGTGATGACATTGATGGATGAATTGCTTTAATTCAAAAGGCTTAACGATAGAGAGTTGGGACTTTTGGAGAGCAGCACTATCTCACCATGCCCAACGCCCCATGCATCTAAACTGTAGGCAGATTATTCGGGTCGATACCTTGAGATTGTAAATAGGTAATTAGCCGTTCTTTTTGCTGGCGTTCTTGTTCGGCGCGTTGGCGTTCTTGTTCAATCTGTTCTACTGCCCACAGCAATAAATTACCTGATTCATCCCACCATCGCAACCAATAACCTGTTCTGGCTTCTTTTGTTCCTTGCCAAGTTCCTAAAAATAACCCCATCGCCGCAATCCAATGACGACCGTTTTCATCAGGTTGCTTTAACTCATAACGTCCATTTTCGAGTTGATAAAATTCTAATAAACCCCCATCTGGTTCAAAAATTATATAAATGGGAACCTGCAAAATTTGTTCGTAAAAAAACCATTTTCCTGGTGGATAAGTTCGCTTAACTGAATATTCTCCGCCTTCAGTTTCAGAGAGAAATTCCATCACAATCGCCGGAATCTCCCCTTCTAAGTTGGGTGTGTAGCTTTTGCGATTAGCTAAAACCTGATTTACACAAGGAACATAAACCCAGTCAGGAGCTTTAGCAATAAATTGTTCGTTGAGTGTTGCACAAAGACCAAAATTGGAAGCTATCAACATCTGGGGTTGAATGAAGCCACTGATTTCTAAACTTTCACGCAAAGCACCAGCCAAGATTGGCTGACCTGTATTCTCCACTGGCTCATCCTCTAACTGAAAATTATCGGGCAATGGTTCCCAAGAAATTACCAGTTCAGTTGAGGATTTGGTCTCACTAACCTGGGTTGCCATAAATACTGCCTTTTATTGAGTTGTTTTTATTTTATCTCGCTGTAAAGACGTGCAATATCACATCTTTGCAACAAAAAAAGCTCCATAAATTACTATAGGATTGTTATATATATTTGATATATCTATCAATCTGTTAAAAGATTTTTATTCATCCTTCATTTTCACTCCTCATGAATGCCACCCTTCAATCTTTGATTCGTGCCGTAGAAGAAGCCGATTCTTCAACCCTGCTGTTAGAAGCTGTACAAAACTTAGCAGCAGCTCATCTAGAAGGATCTGTACCAACTTTGATTGCAGCTTTGGGCTACAACAATCCAGGGGCAGCAGTTGCGGCTGTGGATGGGCTAATCCAAATCGGAGAACCAGCAGTACCCGCTTTACTAGATCAACTAGATGGACATAACTATTCTGCTAGAGCTTGGGCAATTCGTGCCATAGCAGGTATTGGTGATCCTAGAGGATTAGTCACCTTATTAGGGGCAGCAACTGCTGATTTTGCCCTGAGTGTTCGTCGAGCAGCAGCTAGGGGTTTAGGAACCATGAAATGGCACTGGTTCCCGGATGAGTTTTTAGAAATTGCTCAAGAAGAAGCTTTAGAAGCTCTATTGTTTGTCGCCCAACAAGATGAAGAATGGATTGTGCGATACTCGGCAGTCGTTGGTTTACACTGCTTGGCAACGGCGATTTCTGCTGACTATGTAGATTGGCGATCGCAAATTTTGGCACAATTTGAGCAAATGGCGAACAGCGATGATAATTGGGCAGTTCGTGGCCGTGTCTGGATGGCACAACAGCAACTAGCAGCAACTCCTCAGCCCCAACCTGTTGAAGATCAGCCTTCACCGCTGTCAGCAATGGATTGGCATTTGATTATGGAAAAACTTTACGATCGCCGGGTTCAAGAACGCTTAGTATTCCCTGAAGGTGATCCGCGTCGATATCGAGAATTGGCAGTAGCGATCGCTCAAAATCCTCACAATTCTTAATACTGCTATACAGATGCAGCAA
Source organism: Chroococcales cyanobacterium (assembly GCA_038259655.1). Lineage (GTDB taxonomy): Bacteria > Cyanobacteriota > Cyanobacteriia > Cyanobacteriales > Nostocaceae > Halotia. The sequence goes on along the minus strand of JBBSOP010000057.1, from coordinate 12,238 downwards.
ACTACGACTTTGAAGATTGCCCAACAAGCATTCGAGCATCTCGCTCAAGGATGGTCAACGGGAAATTTTCAACCTTACATTGATCTGCTCAGTGATGAGGTCAAGTATTGGGTTCCAGTTGGTAAACAGCGAAACACATCCTTTGGATATGAAAGTAAAGAGCAGATGAGTAGCAGACTATGGAGGCGCAAAGAAAAAGGCGATCGCCTCACATTCAGCCCACCAGATCATGTTACTAGTAACGATATAACCGTAACCTTTGAGTTTGAAAGTCAGGGAACCATTCGTAACCAACCTTTTAAGGGACGAAATGCTATTTCCTTTGATGTCAAAGGCGACAAAATCTCCGATGTTCGAGAGTATTTTGGCGATATTGACTAAGGGGGATCTTTTATAACTATGCACCTTAAGCAAACCGTATTGGATACATGGTAGCCCTTTGGGAGAAGACCGCACTTCTGTTTTGCTTGCTCATCTTCTTGGTTCTTGTACAAACATTAGTGGGGTAAGTGCTACTAATCGCAACAGACTAGATAAAGCGAATAATCCCAGTAATCCTCCAGATCCTGTAAATTGGGCAATTAAACTGCCAATGGTTGTACCCAAAGCACCACTAACACCGGCGACGGCAGCTGCGATCGCAAAATAAATAGACTGATTTCTAATTGGTGTAATATCTAATTGCATATTGTTATTACATAAGTCCACTGCTGCCCCAGTCCCTCCAATCAAAATATGTAATAGCGGCAACCATAGCCATAAATCAAAGCTGTCAGTATTTATTCCCAACCAAAAGAGTGGTATTACTGCAACTAAAATCCCCACCACAATTAAAATTGGACGATTACCTATCTTATCTGCTAATTTGCCCCACAAAACAAGCATGAGCAAATTTGCTCCTGCCTGTAAACTGCTGTAAACTGTCACCCAACTTACATCCAGATTCAATGTTTCTAACATATAAAAGTTAAAAAAAGGAGCGCTGAGATTAACAGCCAGCATCCATAAACTGAAATAAAGCAAAAACATCAAAAAGTTAGAGTTTTCCCAGATGCTACTAATTGAATCATTTTGTGGTGGAGTAATCTTTGGTAGACAAATTTGCTCATTTTCATCAGCTGCATTTTCTGAATTTTTAGGAGGCTGTAAAACGGTATTTTGTAATTGTGGATTTACATCTGCTTTCAAGCATTGGCATCCCAATCCCACCATCCCCAACACAATACCTACCAGCAATACCACCCCATAACCTTGTAGACTTCCACCATGCCAATGTGATACAGCTATACCCGCCAAAGGTACGCACAGTAAATTAGTCATACTGGCGGCGCTATTACGTATGCCAAAATACCTACCTCGCAATCGTCGGGGAACTATCATTGCTAGCCAACTTAACCACGATGCGCTGCCTAGTCCTCCCACAAGATGGCTGAATAAGACAATCAAAAGTGTCAACACTACTAACTGGTGAGAATTTAAACCTCCCCAATTAAAGATGACAATCCCCAAAACTAAAATCACCCACAGTAACCGAGAAATTCCGTAAGTCCAAAGAGAATATCGCAGACGACTGGTGGTGCGTTCTGATAAGTAAGCACCGAAGGGTTGAATGAGATTCACCAGCATGGGGATAGAAGATAGCATCCCAAATACCACTGGACTAGCATCTAATTCCACTAAAAAATTACTTAGCAAAATTCCGCCAGTCGTCAGGGAAAAAATCGCTGCTAGGACGGCATCTATAGTAGAAGCTTTTAAACTAGTGCGAATAGCATTCTTAGAAATTCGGTGACTGGGTGTTGAAGTTGGAGAAAATGTTGTTTGTGGTGTAACAGTCTGAGGAATTTCTAAGGTTAGAGATGGAGCTGTTTCAAAAGGAACAGGATTCATAACCAAGATATTGTTGGGTAAAGCACCCCAATATAATTTTTTGCTATTTTATCTGGCGTTGCAAGATGAGTTTCAGAGTTTAGCTGATTCCTGTTACCGAAGGAACAATAACTAAGGGCAAAAAACCAATGTAAACTATGTAAATTAACTTAATAATTATTTACACTTTACCAAAAAATCATGCTAGCTGCAATTCTCTTTGATTTAGACGGCACCATTGTTAATACTGATCCCATACACTACCTAGCTTGGCAGCAAATGTTGTTGAGTTCCAACATAGAAATTGATGAAACATTTTACAAAGCTAGGATTAGTGGTCGCTTAAACCCAGAAATTGTTAAAGATATTTTACCGCAATTATCACTAGCAGCAGGTCAGCAATTTGCAGATGAAAAAGAAGCACTTTTCCGCGAAATGGCTAGAGAACTGAAACCACTGAGTGGATTTGCAAAATTGATAGCTTGGACAGATGCACATCAACTAAAACGTGCTTTAGTAACTAATGCCCCTAGACTAAATGCAGAATTTATGGTAGAGGTTTTAGGAATCAAAGCAGCTTTTCATACAATTGTTTTAGGAGACGATTGTTTAGCGGGTAAACCTGATCCTGCCCCTTATCAAGTCGCCTTGGAAAAATTGGGAATAAAAGCAGAAGCAGCGATCGCATTAGAAGATTCTCCCTCTGGCATTCGGTCTGCGATCGCTGCTAAAATTCGTACTATTGGTATTACCTCTACTCACGATCCCCAAATTTTGCGAGAAATCGGCGCATTTATGGTAATTCCAGATTTTACTGATTTGCAGTTGTGGACATTGCTGAACTCATTGATTGAGTCAGATTTAAGTGCAATCAATTCATAAAAGCAGGAAATTATTTTAAAATGCCTCTGGTGGGGCAATATCCGAACCAACGCTGATCCCAGTAGTACTAGCTTTTAGTCCTGGTTTAGTAGTCGGCTCAGGATTTTGGGGTGATTGAGAAATAGATGAAGACGGGGGAATAACGATGATATTTGGATTCAATGCTTTGTCAGCATTAACTTGTTGAGAAATCAAGGATAATCCTCCCACAGCCCCAGCGACAAGGGCTGTATAGCCTACATATAAATGTATAGGGCTGATTTCTATTCCCAATCTTCCAGGAATATTGTTAGAACCAGACAAAGAGGGCATAATTGATTTTGCTGTCTCGGTTGCAGGTAAAGAGGTAGCTAAAATTGTGCCGTTTAGTCCCAAAGCATTACCCATCAGGCGAATAAAACCACGCACCAAAATATCTTCAGGCAATAACTCAAAGTTGCCATTTTCTAATGCCTCCATTTGATGGATGGCGATATGAGTATAAATATTCAGTTGTCTTAAAGAAACACCTTGAGATTCACGAGCTTGTTTTAATTGTTGACCGATTTGACGAAGCTGTTCTAAGCGTTCAGCAGCTACTTGATTAGCTATTTCAGTTTTTGAAGGTTGTTTATTCGGCTTTAGCCACTTCATCAGTGTTGCTACTGGAAAGTTGCTTTCTGATTTTTTCATAAAATCAATAGTTGCATTTGCTACCATTGTAGATGCCGACATTAAATTTTCTTCATTAGTATTTCTACTAGTATTTTGAAAATTTAATTTAACATTAGCTATACAAGTTGATAAGTCATTGACGTTTTCTTGTTCAATATTTGATGAAACATCAGCAGTATCCGTAGGTGAGTGAACATCTGTAACTGGCTGAGGTTTTTGGGCAAATTGCTGAAACGCTAAACCGATGGCTTCTCTGCCTACAGCTTTAAACAAAGTTTTAGCCTGTTCGCTTGAAGAACCTAGTAATTTTTGTAAACTAGCAACAGCACGGCGGTAAACTTGACTACGATGTAATTCAGCTTCAATTTCACCTAACAGCGATCGCAATTCATCTTGAGCAATTTCAATAGTGTGATTCTCGGCAATTTTTAATACATAAACAGATGTCATAGTCATAATTGCAGTTTCTCCTAGTACGTACCCAAAGAATGATTTTATCTGTATAAATTCTTCTATTCTTTGGTACTGTATCAGGATATTTTTGTATCATTTATTGACTAACATCAACAGCAAGTTATAACAGTTTGCTAGCCTATGCCCCATTTATTACAATCGATTCTTAGTTGGAATTACAATCATCGCAAAATAGGGTACTTCCGCTGGATCAACTTCATCAAGGGGTACAATTCGTTGCCGTGCCGTTGTCGCCCGTTCAATATAGAGCGCCCGTGATGCCAAGCCTAAGTTATGTAAGACATCTCGCACTTTGGTAAAATGACGGCCTAGCTTCATAATGGCCGCTGCATCAGTAGTCAGCAGTTTTGTAGTCAGTTCTTCGGCTGGCATGGGGGCAGGGAGGACAGTCAGAATATCGTTGTAATAGGTAAACGGGACACCTAACGCCACTGGACAAGCCATAAGGGAAGAAACTCCGGGGACGACTTCAGTGTGGTAATGCTCAGATAAACGTGTGAAAACATACATAAATGAGCCGTAAAAAAACGGGTCGCCTTCACACAGTACCGCTACATCTCGCCCAGCAGCTAAATGTTGAGCTATTGGTTCAACTTGTTTGTCGTAAATAGATTCAGCTTTTTCTGGTTCTAAGGCACGCGGGAGGTGATATGACACCTCAATTTGATTGCCAGTTAGATACTGTGCAGCGATCGCCCGCGCTATACTTTCTTTATCTGTTGCCGATTGATAAGCAATCACAGGGGCAGCCCGTAATAGCCGCACCGCTTTGAGGGTTAATAATTCTGGATCACCAGGTCCTACACCAATTCCATAGAGACGACCTTTCGCTGTCATGATCATTCCTCCTCGGTTGCTAGAGCGTTAACTGCGGCAGCGGCGATCGCACTGCCACCACGCCGACCATGTAAAGTTATAAATGGGACATTTCGGCTATCTGCTGCCAATGCTGCTTTTGATTCGGCTGCACCAACAAATCCCACGGGAAAGCCCAAAATTAGCGCTGGTTTAGGCGCTCCTTCATCCAACATTTCCAGCAGCCGGAATAGTGCTGTGGGTGCATTGCCAATTGCCACAACTGCTCCCTCTAGGTAAGAGTGCCACAATTCTAAAGCTGCCGCTGACCTTGTAGTACCAAGGCGTTTAGCCATTTCTGGAACTTCTGGCTGATTCAGGGTACAAATCACTTGATTATTTGCTGATAACCGCTTTCTCGTAACCCCTTCGGCAACCATCCGACAATCACACAAAAGTGCTGCTCCTGCTGCTAGTGCTGTTCGTCCCGCTTGTGCTGCCGTTGATGAATATCCCAAATCAGTGACAATATCAGTCATTCCACAGGCATGAATCAGACGAACTGCAACTTTCGCTACATCAAGCGGCAGCACATCTAGATTGGCTTCCGACCGGATAATGGCAAAGGAATGGCGATAAATTTCACTAGCATCTCGGATATAATCGGACATTGGAGTTGGGGAATGGGGAATGGGGAAATGCTATGGTCTCTACACCAGAGAGTTGGCGGTGATTTTTGATTGGTGGAATGCCGTGTTTGGTGAAAAGAACTGTTTTAGTTGGGCAATTTCATATCGGTTAGCAAATTCACCAAATGATTCGCGGGAATTTATACGTTTGATTTTATAAACCTTTAGCATCTGCTCTACCAATGCAGGTAGTTCGTCAAAGCTGATATTTTGGTAGAGTTCACGGCCGAATTTTTGGTTACTGTCACCATCACCAACATAAATGTGATAACTTTCCATCTTGCCATTGCTGACACCGAGTAAGGCGATATCACTTTTACTATGCTGGGCGCAAGATTTTTCACAGCCGCTAAAGTGGATATTAACTGGTCAATCTAAAGTGAGGCGAGTTTCGAGATACTTAGCTAATGCTAATGCATGACCTTTAGTATCTGTAGCAGCAGCAGCACAACCCCGACTACCAGAACAGGAAACTAATCCACTCTTAATATTGCTGGTTGAATAATCTAATCCTAAAATTGTAATTTCTCTTTGGACCTCAGCAAGACTTGCTTGAGAAATATCAGTCAGCAATACATTCTGCCAAGGAGTTAGCCTCAGAGAACTGCTGCCATATCTTTGGGCTAAGTCTGCTAAACCCTTTATTTGCCTACTCTCTAGGCGACCGAGAGGCAATACAGCGCCAATATAAAACAAACCTTTTTGCCGCTGGGGATGGATGCCAACATATTGATATTGGTTATTTGAACTTTCTACAAAAAGACCAGAAAATTGACCCTTCTTTATTTGGTCTTCCGTGCTGAAAAGAGCAAAAGGCAGACTTTTGTCTACTTCCTGCAAATAACTTTCACAACCCAAACTATTAACTACTTCTCTCAGACGTGGCTTGCGTCTACTATTTGTATCAATATAATTTAAATAAACATTAGCCAAAGCAGCCAACACTGGCAAACATTTTTCTGGTGAAAGTAAAATCCCCGTAGCAACGGGTGGCTCTCCCTTTGCGCCGACACTTAAATGAAGGCGGAAGTAAACTTTACCATCAACTAAAACAGCAACAAACGCGATATCATTGAGGCGATCGCACACTCGAACTATCCCACCACCATCAAAGCCAACGCTAAATTTTGCCGACAGTCCTGATAAGGCTGGATGTGCTTCAATATAATCATTCCAGCTTTGGACAAAAGGACGGGTATCAATCACTTCTTGAGGATCAATACCAGCAGTGGGACTGGTCATAATATTACGGATGTGGTCTACAGCAGGGTTGCGAGAACCTAGCCCCATATCCTGTAGATACTTCAAAACTGCGACGTTGAACTTGCCATCAATTTCGCGGATTTGGATATTAGCGCGATTAGTCACATCGACATAACCATTCCCATATTGTTGCGCTATATCTGCGATCGCTTGGAATTGTCCACTACCAAGAATCCCACCCGGTATTCTCAGGCGAAACAATATTCCATCTTGGGCAGGTGTGGTGTAAAATAAGCCAGGACAGGTAGTTAATCCAGACAGCAAAACTCAGACTCCTTCTCTGTGCGACGCAGAGAGTAGATAATAAATATGCCTTGAAGACACTGCTGGAGTTGGCATTCTGACTCGGAAAGTAAAAAGTGAATCCTAACCTTTACAGCTGCGGCACAGTCCCGGAATCTCACCGGAGTTTCCCAACCCCAAGCCTTAGTAATTTAGCATAATAAGGTAGTCAGACCTACATCCAATATTTTTTTAACGCTAACCAAGCCCCACGCTTAGGTTTTACCAAAATCCCCATTCCTTAGATTGCGTTTGCCATGAATTTTAAAATTGACATAGGCGTAAAATTAGCCGTTATTTAATTCCATGAGTGAAACAGCTTCATTAGAATAAAGCCATTTCTCAAAATTGGCTTTACAGCGTCCCCATTCTTTATCTGTCATTGCGAACCAATCTGTATCTCGGTTTTTACCACGCACAACCATGTGTTGTCGAAATCGCCCTTCATAAAGAAATCCCATTCTAGTAGCCGTAGTTCGACTGGCATGATTGAGAGCGTCACATTTCCACTCAACCCGTCGATAAACGTAGCCTTCAAATAAGTGTCGAAGGAGCAAAAACTGAGATTCGCTATTGACTTTACTTTTATGAACTGCCGGCGTAAACCAGACATGGCCAATTTCAGCACGACCATGATTCGGCGCGATCGCTTGTAATGCTACAATACCTACTTGAGAATTGCTCGAATTTTCAAAGACTGTCCAAGTCAGCTGATTAGATTGACCAATCATGTCTCTTTCCATCCAGTCTTGCATGGCAGAAGAATTATCAAAGGAGCCATAAAATAGATAATTCCACACCGCTTCCTTTTCAGGAGTTCCGTGGGACGCAGCAAACAAAGCTTCCACATCTCTTTCTGGAACAAGAGGTTTAAGCGTTACAAATTGACCATCAAGTTGAAGAAAATCAGGTGATTGCCAAATCTGCTGTTGCATAATTCTATCGATATCTCGCCAATAGACCATCTTACTCTTCTTCATACCCAGCACCCTCCAAAGGATTGAAACTTAAAACTCCTTATCCTCTCTGCGCCTTTGCGCCTACTCTGCGAGAACGCCTAACGGCGAATGCGCGAAACAAAATTCATCCCTCAACGGCGAGTTACCCTAGAAAGTGTCAAAATTAAATGAGTTTTGCGTCGGCACTCAGCGACTTATCGCTAGACACAACGCAGATTTGAGATTACTAAAGTGAAATTTATGGGCAAGCAGCGTGTTCTTTCTGGAGTTCAACCAACGGGTAATTTGCATTTGGGTAACTATTTCGGAGCCATTGGTAACTGGGTAAAAGGTCAAAGCGAATACGAAAATTACCTCTTCGTAGCTGATTTACACGCGATTACAGCACCACATGATCCTACCAAGTTGGCATCTGATACCTACACCCTGGCGGCGCTCTATCTAGCTTGTGGTCTAGATTTAAAGCATTCAACTATTTTTGTACAATCTCACGTTTCTGCTCACAGTGAACTCACCTGGTTGCTCAACTGCATTACACCCCTGAACTGGTTGGAAGACATGATCCAATTCAAAGAAAAGGCTGTCAAACAGGGAGAAAATGTCAGTGTCGGCTTGTTAGATTATCCTGTGTTAATGACATCTGATATTTTGCTTTACCAAGCCGATAAAGTTCCAGTAGGTGAAGACCAAAAGCAACACTTAGAATTGACACGGGATATTGCCGCGCGATTTAATCATTTATTTGCTAAACCAGATCAGCCTGTACTGAAGTTACCAGATCCTTTAATCCGCAAAGAAGGAGCCAGAGTCATGAGTTTGGCGGATGGTACACGCAAAATGTCCAAATCTGATCCTTCCGACTTAAGCCGGATTAATTTACTCGATTCACCAGAGCAAATTCAGTACAAAATTAAGCGCTGTAAAACTGATCCTATTCGTGGTTTGACTTTCGATGATCCAGAGCGTCCAGAGTGTAATAACTTATTAACTTTATATATGCTGTTTGCTGGCAAGAGTAAAGAAGAAGTAGCAGCAGAGTGTCAGGATATGGGTTGGGGACAGTTTAAACCCTTATTAATGGAAACTGCGATCGCAGCTTTACAACCAATCCAAGCAAAATATCAGACAATTACAGCAGATAAAGGCTATTTAGATTCTGTGCTGCGTGATGGTAGAGAAAAAGCTCAGGCGATCGCTAATCAAACTTTAGCAGATGTGAAAGCTGCCTTAGGCTATTATTTGCCTGTATAAGTTATGGTTTCTCTTTAAGGTGTGATTTGTTTTACCCTTGAAGAGAACTAAATTATCAATGTTATGGACAATAACCATAGCTATAGCTATAACGCTTTGAATTATTTCCGTAAAGCCACGCAAGTCGGGGAATTTTTAGTTACCGCCGAGGTAGCACCACCGAAAGGAGGAAATCCAGCGCAGATGCTGCAAATGGCGGCGACCCTTAAGGGGAGGGTTCATGCCGTCAATATTACTGATGGTAGCCGCGCTGTATTAAGGATGTCTTCATTAGTGGCATCAGCAATTTTATTACAAAACGGCATTGAACCAATTTGTCAGATGGCTTGCCGCGATCGCAACCGTATAGGTTTACAAGCCGACCTCATGGGCGCTCATGCTTTGGGTATTCGTAACATTTTAGCTTTGACTGGCGACCCAGTTAAAGCTGGCGATCATCCCGATGCCAAAGCTGTGTTTGACTTAGAAGCTGTGCGATTGCTGCAATTAATTCGCAAGTTGAATCAAGGCGTTGATTGCAACGAAAAACCTTTGACTGATGAAGCGACAGATTTGTTTGCTGGTGCAGCGGTAGATCCGCAATGTGCAAGTTGGTCAGGTTTACAAAGTCGATTTGAAAGCAAAATAGAAGCAGGAGCGCAGTTTTTTCAAATTAAATTAATCACTGATTTTGAAAGGCTAGAAAAGTTCATGGACAAGATAGCTTCTACTCATAAAAAACCAATTTTGGCAGGAATTTTTCTGTTGAAATCAGCCAAAAATGCCCAATTTATTAATAGGTGCGTTCCGGGTGTAAATATACCCGAACACATTATTGATAGATTGGCACAAGCAAAAGAGCCGCTTGAAGAAGGTATGAAAATTGCCGCCGAGCAAGTACAGATTGCGCGGCAATTATGTCAAGGTGTCCACATGATGGCAGTGAAGCGGGAAGATTTAATTACCCCGATTTTGGATTTAGCTGGAGTTGCGCCAGTTAATTTGATGGTAGCGAAGTAGACAAATAATAGAGGCGCGAAATTTCGTGTCTCTATTATTTGGGAAGATAGTAGCATTGAAGTACGCCAGTTATATTATGATGTGATCGCTATTAAGTAAAGCTGCAAAACTAAGGTTGAAGCGGCACAAATTCATATTTATCAGTGCCAGGTCTTTGTTGAACTTTGATTAAAAATATGTCATTGTTTATGCGATCGCCTGATTGTGAAAACTGAATCTTTCCCGTTGCACCTTCGACTGAAAAACCTGGACTGTGCAGCGTCTTTTGCAATTCCTCACGGTTATTACTGTTCTGTAAACCTGCAATTATTGCCTTGGTTGCATCATAGGTTGTCGCTGTTCGCCAATTTACAGGCCCACCCCAAAGTTTCTGAGCATTTTGTGCAAAGGTATGTTTAGGAATTGCTTGAGGATACCAAGGTACAGCTAGTACCATACCGTTAACATCGGCTTTTCCTTCCGCTAGGGTTTGTTGCGTGTACATTGTGGGACTGCTAAATAACTGTAACCGTCCTTTACTAACTCGTGCCATTTCTAGAGCTTTATCAATTCTGTTTATATAAGGAGCCAATAACAAACCATCTGCTCCGCTGCCTATAGCTTGAGAAATTATGGCATTTGGATCAAGAGTAGAGTCAGAAAGGTTACAAGAGATAGGATTAATTTTGTAATTAGCCTGTTCTATGACTTTGGTAAACTCATCTGCAAACCACTTATTATCAGGAGACTCAGGATCGACACAAATGACAATATTGGTTTTGGCAGTGATCTTGATTTTGTAATCAGAAAGGCTTTTTGCTAAATTGTTAGTATTAACAGTACGGAATATATAGTTGCTAAGACCAGATAGGCGTTGATCGAAACTGGTCGGAGAGAGCATCACTAGCTTCCCACTTTTATACTCAAATGCAGCAGGTACGGCAGCTTCGCTCGCGTTGTGTCCCACTACAGCTAAAATAGTTTGATCGTTGCTGAACTGTTTGGCAATGTTTTGGGCTTCGCTTGAATTGTTATCATCATTAGCGATCGCTACTTCTAAAACTTTGCGATTAATGCCACCACTGCTATTCACCTCATCTTGAGCTTGAGCTACACCGCGTAACATCTCTTTTGCTACATTTGAATTTGTACCAATGGGTACGCTGACGGCAATTTTAAGACGCTCTCCTTTCTGACGAGCCTTAGCATTATTCAAGTAAATTAATGCTTCTGGATCTGGACGGTTAGCTTTACTATATAAATTGAACTTGTCAATAGCAATTTGACACTTACCTTCTAAAAATGCTTTAACTCCAGCTTCTTTATCTGGGTTCGTATCTTGTCTTAATAAAATTTCTTCACCTAAGCTGATTCTGTCGCTTAAAGTATATGTCTCTTTAGCACAGGAGTTTACTGGCTGAACTACAGGTTGAGATATATCTCTGGTTTTAAAAAAGTAGATTACAGTACCACTACCACCAACAAGTATTCCTATTATTCCGATAATGCAAGCTCCTATATAGTATTTAAAATTACTATTTCGGGGACGTGGAGAATTGACAACTACCGGAGATGTGGTAAGTGGCGGTTCAGCAATTATAGGAGCTTCAATTAAGGCTACATCTTCATCTCTTAGTCCTGACGCTTGTTGAAGACGTTTCAAATTAGCACGAGTTCTATCACTGAGAGGAAACCCTTGTTTAATCTCGTCGCGGAACGCTAGCTCATATCGCTGCAATTTTATCTTTTTGTTTTCGATAGGTGCTAGAACCTGAGTTTCAATTGCAGCAGCGTCCTCAGGTGATAGTTTCAGAGTTTCTTGTAATGCATCCAATGCAGCACGACCAACAATAGAAATTTCACCATTACCACCCTCTACCCAATACTCAACTTCTCGAATATATGTAAGTCTGGGATCATTACTTGGTGCTTGGGCAAGCTTGATTTTAAAGCCACCTTTGACAGGATATATCTCTGGTTTCATTGCTGGTGTACTTTCTTGCACTTTCTTGGCAGCATATTCGTGCAATTCATCAACAGATATCCAACCATCTTCATCCCGGTCTGCTGCACCAGTCTCTAACCCCTCAACTATGTAGCTGGTGTAAGTTGAGGTATCTGCTCCTTGTTGTTCAAAAGAAT
>JBBSOP010000056.1:0-15233 GCA_038259655.1 Chroococcales cyanobacterium | reverse complement strand
TCCCTAAATTCAGGCTGCTGCAAATTGGCTGGCTTTTCCGGAGAGGCTACTGCTGCTTTGGGAATTTCGATTACCGGATTATTTAAAGGCACCATCAATGGAGAAACAGGCGTTGTCATCGCTTGTGTCGATTCTACTTTGGGTTTTTGTGCCAGTTGCAGTGTCCTAGATCCACCACCTGGTAACAAACCAGATACTGTACCAATAACACAGGCAGCAACGGCTGCACCGCCAAATAACCAAGCTAACCGAGAACGGCGATCTAAACGCGCCATTACTTGCTGGACTCTGACTTCTGGTGATTGTTGGGCTGCTGGTACTGGGAGAGTCCGCAAGCCTTGCCTTAGCTTTAACAGTCGGGCATACAAGCATTGAACTGAGGCATCGTTATCTAGCCATTCTTCTACTTGTCTGCTTTCGGCAGCTGTGACTTCACCATCAAGATAAGCACTCAATAACTCGAAGCGATCGCGCTTCATCATATCCATAGCACCCGTTGATTCATTGGTATGATGATCCATTCCATCTGACAAATTTCCAGTAAGTTGCAAGGGGGAAGAATCGTAAAACTGAGAATCAGTAGTCATCTTAACATTATTACCAATTCATACGCGGGTAAAAGGAGCCAGCCATCCTGAGAAATTGATCAATTTTCTGACTAATGGCATAGTGTTATACATTTCATCATCATTCTTAATCAATTCTTAAATTCTGCCAATAGACAGAGGAAAGGTATTGTAAGTTAGATGTCTAGATAGTTTTGCAACTGAGCTTGCAACCGAGATCTAGCTCTGGCTATTCTCGACTTCACTGTTCCTAAAGAAACACCGGTGATTTCGGCAATTTCTTCATAAGCCATACCTTCAATTTCTCGTAGGACAATAGTAGTACGAAACACCTCTGGTAAATCCGCGATCGCCTCCCGTAGCTGATCATAAAACTCTCTAGTTGTAAGTTCTTCTTCAGGACCTGGAGTATCTCCAGCAATTTCCCAATCCATTTCGCCATCTTCTAACGAACGGGGAGCATCTAATGACAAAGGACTGACAACTCGCTTGCGTTTACGCAACTCATCGTAAAACAAGTTAGTTGCAATCCGGCTTAACCAACCTCGAAACTTAGCCGGTTCTTGTAATCGGTTAACATTTCGATACACTCTAATCCAAACTTCTTGAGCCAAATCAGCTCTGTCAGACCAATCTGGAGCTAGGTGGTACAAGACTCTATCGACTTGAGTTTGATAGCGGCGCAATAGCTCTGCAAACGCAACACGATCTGGACGCAGCCCTACTTGACAGCGCAAAATTAGATCGTGATTAGATAGTTTGTCAACTTGCACCGATGCTTCCGGATACCTCGCATCAACCGTTGACCAGGATACAGTAATCGATTGACTCATAGATCGTACTGGCTGTAAATTCTCCCTTTCTATTAGACCTGCTAATGGACATGATGTTCCTGCGTCAGGGACGGATTTACGACTGGAACAATCAGGTATAGAAGTTTGGACTCGCTCATGGCTATAAAAAAAGTCATTTTTTGGGCAAAGCGATTGTATATCTGCTATTTTAGCCATTACTGATGACCGTTCAAGGCACAGCAATGTTACGTATAGCTGTGCAGCTAACAGCATCTGACTACCTACCCTTGACAAAAAGAATGATTTGTGAGTCAGCAGATCAAATATGAAAGACTTAGCCACTTGATTGAAAGTGGCTGCTTGCTCCAGTAGTTGTTTATTCTTTGTGGTACGCTGGAATGAAAATTTTGCTAACAACATCATCAGTAACAATTTATTCTTTCATATAGCTGTACTAGGGTAACTGAGATAATGTTAAATTAAGAAGGGTCAAACTTCTTTTGTTCTAAAACACTAATTTCCTCAATTGAGAACTTTAATTTATGGAAATTACATTTTTTAAAACTGAGTCTCATGGTAGATAAAAACCGACTGATAAGCATCTATTTTGAATACTAAATTGGTGTTTTAGAACCTTTTAAAAGCCTAAAAATAAAGTAAAATCACCCCGTGGTAAATACTTCGTTGATGCGTAAAGGTTTAATATTTTAAATCAAGTTCAGACTTTTTGTATTTGTGGCAGCTATAGCTACCAAGATGTTATTTTTGAGGTTTTTTTACCAGAACTGTAGTTGATGTTTGTGTATTGGGCTGGTAACTAGCACCCGTTTTATTTTGATCGGGTAAGCGGACTTGAAAAAATAAATTGAGGGACAATGTAATTGTTACTGCTAGCAAAAGTTTTTCAAACATGATCTTTCTCCCACCCACACCATTAATGATTGATTGCCGTACTTGGAAAGTTCCACAGACAAGTTTGATTAAAGTCGGACTCCGTGCAGAATTGCTGATGAATAAAGTCGCTCACCAAAAGTTTTGTCTACGGGGATGTCAGCATAGCTTTAGTTTGCCCAATGGTATTAGAAGAGTTATAAGGGAACAGATAAGAATTGATAAATTCTTGATAATTAGATTATGAGCGCATCCAATTAGTCATTTGGATATGTCAGGGATAAACAATAGGCTATGGCAATGGTAAGAAATGAATCTGTAGCGCGTATAGTAATGTTTCTCTGTTTTGGCACAGCCATCTTATCGCTAGCTGTCCATTGGCGCGTCACTTCAACCTTAGGGAAATTTGAGAAGCCTACCTCCGCCACAGGAACTCGTCCTGAGAGCTTTCCAGGAAAATTTGGTGGTAGCATAGGGCAAACTGCTTTGGGTGCGTCTGCACCGCCTGGGGAAAACACCGAAGAGAGAACTTCTACACTGAGATCTTCTTCTATCAAATCTGATAATACGTCGGGTCAAGTGAGTCAAAATGTAGCTGAAGTAACTGATATGCCCAAAAACACGCGACTATCAGCGCCAGGGCAAAAGCAAAAGTCAAATGAATACCAGCCTAAGTTCTTCTTACCCCAGTTTTTACCTCAGCAAAAATCATCCAATAGACTGGGAGTGATGAAAACACAAGTAGTGGTTGATTTAAGCGATCGCCGTACTTATGTTTACGCAGGAGAGATGGTCATGGCCAGCTACCCAATTGCTGTAGGTAAGCAAGGTTGGGAGACACCTACTGGTTCTTTTGAAGTCAGACATAAGCAACACGATCCGATTTGGCGGCATCCAATTACTGGTAAAGTCTTTCCGCCAGGTGCTGATAGTCCTTTGGGAGAGCGATGGATTGGCTTTTGGTCAGATGGACGTAACGAAATTGGTTTCCACGGCACGCCAGATATCCACTTGCTGGGAACTGCTATCTCTCACGGCTGCTTAAGAATGCGTAATGCTGATGTTCGTTTATTGTATGAGCAGGTGAAAGTTGGCACACTTGTAACAGTGCGCGATTAAGTAAATCGAAAGTTAAGAGCATACATACTTTTAACTTTCGATTTATTGACAGCAGGAGGCAATAGGTAAACAACAAGGGTAAACGTTAAAGAGTAAATAGCCCTGCGGGCTAGCTCAAAATGTCCTAATCTATATGCTCTTTGCTGTAACCTCAATCTTACCCATCTTATTTTTGTTCAAAGTTAGGTGCATAAGCTTGGAGTAAAGCACTAACTTGACGCACAACTTCATTTCCAGTGTTTTTACCCAATGCTTGGCGTTCTGGGAAGAAACTAGGTCGATCTAGGTAACGACTGATCGCCTCATTGACTTGTTGAGAAATTAGATCTTTTAACTCGGCTTGAGCGCGCTGACGCTGGTAGCTAGCACCTTCTTCGGTGGTAGCGTACAAAGGTGGAAGTCTGTTGAGACCATAAGCAGCAATATCTCCTACATCAAGGGAGCTTTCGCTGGTGGCTTCAATTTCTGCTACTCTGGCGATCGCCTCGGTTAATACCAATTCTTCCATGACGTTAATGAATTGTTTGCGAGGTACCGCCACTACCTCACCAGTCAATAGCGATCCCATGAGCCGATCTAGCGCCATGTACTCTTCAATTGAGAGTTCCGACGCATTATCACAGATTCGCCCGACTTCTGCTTCCATTGCTGGCGTGAGATAACCATCCTGGAGAGCTTGTTCTACAATTTTTTCAATACTCATAACGCTCATCTTGTTAAAGCAACCCAAGCAAGGTAGTGACGGTATAAATTCAATTTATTTTGCCAAATTTAGTTAGCAAAATATATCCAAAACTATGCATAGATACGGTTTATTTGTGCCGTCTCTACTATTCAACTGCATCGAATCGCCAGGGTACTGGATCAACTGCTTGCCCATTAACATATAGACCCCAGTGCAAATGTGGGCCTGTAGAAGCGCCTGTAGAACCAACTGCACCAATTAATTGGCCAGTTTTGACAATATCGCCTTCTTTAACATTAATGCGACTGAGGTGCATGAAAATGCTGACCACTCCCTGACCGTGGTCAATGCCAACTACATTACCGTGAACCCGGAACCCTTGAGATACCTTGCCTACTAAAGCAACTCGCCCAGCAGCTGGGGCTACTACAGGCGAACCCGCAGCACCGGCGTAGTCAACGCCACGGTGGTAGTAGTCATTAGCAAATTTACCATTATAGTAGCGACGTACACCATAAATAGTACTAATCCGCCCTGCATTTGGTTTCCCAAATGAACCATTCCAATACTTTTGCGGTGTTTGTAACGCCTTAAAAGCTGCTACACGCTTGAGTTCATACTCGGTAGCTCCGTCTGCGGATTTACCGGGTGGTAAAGTAATGCGTTGTACGGGGAATTTACGATTATGTACTGTCACTGCCAAGTTTTTTACCTGACCGTCGCCTGAGATCTTCAGTTTTCTGATACCAGCTGTTTCCACTGGAGTTGTGGGGACAAAAGCCCGATATTTATTGGGTGCAATTGCAAACGCTGGGTATGTTTTTTCGCCAATAGCTACTTTTGGATTCATACCGTTATCGGGATTATCTAGATTAATAACCACAGACAGCGTATCTCCTAACTCAGGATTACTCGGTGTCACTTGTACTTGTAAAGCATCAGCGGGTAATGCCAAAGTTAGAGGGACAAAGACAAATATGCCAATAAATAAGTTTGTGACGCGGCGATGGGGTTTATCGCCTGTGATGTCAAGACAGAGCAACTTGTTTTCGGAGTTTTTACAATCCTTAGTAGTCATAGAGCTATAAAACAACTTCTTACTTTCTGTTGACCAACAGACTAGCTTATGGAGGCTAGTGTTTCCAAACCGAAGTAGATATTTGTGAAACAGTATATAGTGTTAAGTGATATCAAACAGCATCTTAAGAACCAAACTATACTAGAGTAGCTCAGGCGATCGCATCTTGGGGAAAATATATCTCATAAAAATGTATTGACGAAATTCTTTGCGGGACATTAATTAAAAATCCGGCTTACTTATAAATATTGCTAACTCAAAGAACCGAGTCAAAAATTTGTTGGGCGGTAAGCTTCAGATTGGGGAAAATAGGAGAAATGATTAGGTCATTGTCTACGAACTTGGTAACTTGGTACTCATCCCCCACAAGTTTACACACTGAGATAGTCGGCTGTTTAGGGTCTCCAATGAATTTTTTACCTCCTAACGCAGCATAATCTGCAATCCAGTATTCAGGGATGCCCATCTGCTCAAAGTCAGCAAATTTGAAATAATAATCGTTACGCCAGTGGGTTGAAACAACTTCGATAACTAAAGGTATCGATCCACCCTGACTGACAGTAGCTTCTTTTTTCCAGCGTTTTTCATTGGATAAATTTGGACGGTTTAATAAAAGTACATCAGGAAAATATCCCGACTCTTTCTCAGGCGGCTTTACTATAGCTTGATTGGGAATGAAGTACGGAAGATTTAGTCGGTCAAATTCTACGCTGACTTTTCGAGCCAAAAATCCTTTTACTTCCTCATGTTCGCCTGTAGGCTGTGACATTTCAATAATATTGCCATTGTGTAGCTCGTAGCGTGCGCTGGGATTTTCTGGTAGCCATTCGATGAATTGATCAAAAGTGTATATTTTTGGTTGGGTTGGTGTTTGAGCTTGGGTTTTGGTCATTAGTTACCATCTCCACATATACTGACTTTACCACCCCTGTAAGAAGTGTTAATTAGTTCTTAATGTATTCATGGGGAATTAATAGAAACCTTTTCGTAATATTCGGTATTATTCACCCTGACAAAGTTGAAGCTCAACGCTTTGCTGAACTATGTTTGGGGTATGAGTACCTGCATTGACAATAAAATTTAATAAAAAAGGCAAAGGTAGAGCTTTCTACCTTTTACCCAGAAAAAAGCATTTTGTAACCAAATACAAAACTAAATATCACACACAGTTATGACATGACTATTACAAAATTACGACAAAAGTGTGAAGTATTTGAATTACAAAGTATTTTCAAGTGGGTTACATTTTAACTATCCTTTGTGAAGCATTGACTAATTTGCCATCTTCCATGTGAATAATGCGATCGGCGACATCTAAAATGCGATGGTCATGAGTAACCATGAGGATTGTACAGCCTTGTTCTTTAGCCAGTTTTTGCATGAGGTTAACTACATCTCGGCCAGACTGACTGTCAAGGGCGGCCGTGGGTTCATCTGCTAAGACAATTTGAGGATAACTAACCAAGGCACGAGCGATCGCCACGCGTTGTTTTTGTCCTCCTGACAGTTGATCAGGATAATAATGGAGGTGATTTCTTAGTCCTACCTGCTCAAGCATCTTGGCTGATCGGGTTTGCATCTCTTGTAGCTCAATATGCTGGTGCAGTTCTAAACCCATTTTGACGTTCTGGAGTGCTGTCAAACTACCATGTAAATTATGTGCTTGAAAAATATAACCATTACGTCGTCGTACCTGTACTAATTGTTTAGCACTAGCATGACAAACTTCTTGTCCTAGTACCCGTAAACTACCAGATTGGGCAGAACGTAATCCACCCACCAAGGTTAGCAAGGTAGTCTTACCAGAACCAGAAGGGCCGGTCAAAATAATCATCTCACCAGCGCTAATCTCTAAGTTGAGATTGAATAAAACTTGCTTACGAAGTGAACCTTGACCAAAGTAGTGGTCGAGGTTATGGATGGAAATAACATTGGGCATGGGGCATTGGGCATTGGGCATGGGGCATTGGGCATTGAGCATGGGGCATTGGGGAAAGAACTGCCTCCCCTGTTACCGATTTTTTAGAACATATCTGCGGGGTCGGCGGATTGGAGTTTACGGGTAGCGATTGCCCCGGAAATGGTACACATGATGATGGTCAGTAGTAATACCTGCAATGCCCGGATTACAGTCATGTAAATCGGCAAGTTTGTAGCAGTGCGAGTTAGGTAATAAAGTCCTAAGGAGACTGCAACTCCTGGCATAAAACCCAATACTGCCAAAATCACAGCTTCTTCAAACACCACACCTAACAGGTAGTAATTGCAATAACCCATTGCTTTAAAGGTGGCGTATTCTCTAACGTGGGCATTAACATCCGTGGAAAGGACTTGATAGACAAGAATTACACCAACTGCGAACCCCATTGATACACCGATGCTGAAGATAAAGCCGATGGGAGAGTTTCGTCTCCAAAAGTCGTTTTCAAATTCAATGAATTGTTCGTGGGTTAGTACTTTGATGTCATCTGTAAGGCGTGCTTTCAATGCTGCTACTACATGTTTGCGATCAAAGCCTGGCTGTATTTGGATTAAACCCACACTGACACTAGAAGCCAGTTGTCGGGGAAATAGCCGCAAAAAGTTTTGATCGCTGGTGATGAGAGTCCCATCAGCACTAAAAGAAGCACCCAGGGTAAATAAACCAGTAATAGTCACTGTGCGCCTTTCTACTTCAGTCTTAACTGTTTTACCCAACTCCAGTTGGGCGATCGTCTTTTGATAATCTCCTCTAGCAGCACGGTCAAACAAAACGGTATCTGGTAGTTTAATTTCTGGCAACTTTTGGATAACTTCCGGGAAGTCAAAAACGGGCTTGTCTGGACTGAACCCGATCACTAAAATTTCCGTATCGCGCCGTGTTTGGGGATTCTTCCAGATCATGTTACTGATGTACATTGCCTCTGCCGATTTTACCCCTGGTACATCCATTGCTTGGTAAAGTCGCCGACGAGAAAATGTAGATATTCTTTGTATGTTACGAGTTTGGGAACCGATTAAAACAATATCTGAGCGCAAACTGCGGTGTAGTTTAGTATTACTGTCATACAGGGCAGTCTGAAAACCCAACTGCATGAACATAAGCAAATCGGCAAAGGCTATGCCAGACAAGGCTACCAACAGACGACTTTTTTCATGACTCAGTTGCAGCCACCCTAGAGGTGTCCGCCGCTTTAGTTGTTTAAGTAATCCCATTATTTAGTGAGGAGTGGGGAGGCAAAGGGATAAGGAGACAAGGAGACAAGGAGACAAGGAGAATAACCTATGCTCTATGCCCACTTGCCCTGAGCGTTCGCGTAGCGTCTCGCAGAGAAGCCGAAGGGATGCCCTATTTCTTTATAGTTCTATGACTACCTTGACTTGCATATTGGTTAAGTTGGCAGCTTTCTGGCTGGAAGCATTATCTAGTCGAACGTGAACTTCCACTACTCTGTTATCAATATTGCTGGAGGGGTCAGTGTTAATTACATTTTGCCGTCGTACCTGTAAGCCTTTGCGCTCTACAGTTCCTTGCAATTCAATAGGTAGAATGTCGCCAATTACTCGCGCCCGTTGCCCTGAATGCACTTTGTTGATGTCGCTTTCGTAGATCTCGGCGACTACATACATCTGATTGGTTTGCCCAATATCGGCAATGCCATCACTTGAGACTAGTTCTCCTGGATGGGTATGGATCTCGAATACCTGACCATATTCAGGCGATCGCTCTCCCAAGGTCTTGGGCCAACGCACATAAGCTTGTTTTAAATCTGCTTCTGCTCGATTCATCGCTGCTACGGCACGATTAACTTCTGCTTTGGCAGCTTCTACATCTACTCCTCGGACTTCGGCAACTTGATCAAGTGTTGCCGTCGCTTCTTTAAGTCGTTGTTGGCTGGTTAAGCGAATGCGCTTTAACTGTGCTTGTGCTTCTTGCAAGCTTTTTTGGGCTGTTTCTAAAGTTAAGCCTTTGTTATCTTTTTGGGACGCGGAAATTGCTCCTTGTTGGTACAACACCTGATAACGTTGATCTTCGGCTTCGGCGTTACGTACTTCGGCTTGTAATCTGTCAACGGTCGCTATTTGGGTCTTGATATCTCCTTGGCGTTCTGCTTCTAAGCGAGCAATTGTTGCTTGTTGCGCGGCAATTTCTCCACGTTTAGCACCTGCTTGGATGCGATTCAGGTTGGCCTGCTGCACTTTTACTTGTTCTTGTGCTTCTTTTAATGCTGCTTCTAAGCGATCGCGACTGTCTAGGATGGCTATCACCTGTCCCGGTTTTACCTTATCCCCCTCCTTAACTAACAGTTGTTCTACTCGATTTCCTTCAGTAGACGTGGTAGCAGAAATTTTAATGACTTTTCCTTTTGGCTCGATTCGTCCCAGAGAAGTTACCGTTTTTATCTCTGGCAATACTGTTGCTGGAGTTTGTGCCTTCTGATTAGCTGCATCCTGAAATTTTAATACTGTATAAACACTGATTCCCAATACAGCTAAAGATACAATTATTGCTATAAAAATGCGCGGACGTAAAATCGACTGAGGAGATATTGAACCGTCTAGCTTTGAGTTTTGCACAATAGCATACCTTATTGGCTGATTCAAATTAGGGAAAAATCGAATTTTGAAAATGTCTTGACCAACTTTGGTAGATGCCTATTTGAAAACTATGCCGTTTCTCACTTTATTTTTGAACTGTTACAGCTACTTTTATATGCTCAAAAGAGAGAATGATCTGTAAGATACAAAACTAAACTGTATAGTTATATGTATGATTATACTAAACCGACTAGTTTAGTCAATCAAAAAAATTGGTTATCTGCTGACTTTGCAAAACATACCTTCAAGTAAGGTGTTACAAAGTACAGAAATTCTTCAGCCTGTTTACAAACGAAGGACTATTGAAAAATGGCACGCCCAAAAGTTGGGGAAATTGAACGTTCAAGTTCAGCAGATAAAGTAGAAAAAATTCTGCAAGGGGCGATGCAGGAGTTTTTAGCCCACGGCTATGCTGGTACTAGTATGGATCGAGTTGCAGAAGCAGCTGGAGTTTCCAAAGCAACAGTTTACAGCCATTTTCAAGATAAAGAAGGACTTTTTAGGGCTTTGATTGAGAAACTTGCCAAAAAGCGGTTTCACTCTATTTTGGGAACGCAACCCCTGAAGGGAGAACCCTATATTGTGCTACGACGCTTAGCTGCAACAGCATTAGATCAGATGATCAATGATCAAGAATATCAAGCGTTTGAAAGGCTGTTAATGGGGGAATCTGCACGGTTTCCTGAGTTGGCGCAGGTTTTTATTCACAGCATTGCTAAACCGGCAATCGAGACTATTAGTAAATATATAGCATCTTGTTCAGAATTAAATATACCAGATCCAGAGGCAACAGCTAGGATTTTGATTGGCTCGTTAGTGCATTTTGTGATTACCCAAGAGATTATGCATGGTAAAGACATTATGCCAATGGAAGGCGATCGCTTGATTGATGCTTTGACACACTTGATTGTCAACTGTGCCGAATAAAACCGCTATCTTCTTAATCGCAGCAGGAACGGGCAGATGAAATTACACGATTATGGCTAAAACCTGCCAGATATTCCTCTAAAACACTAAATTGAGGTAAATTCAAACTGTAATAAATCCAACGTCCTTCCTGGCGAGAGTGAACCAAGCCAGCTTCCTTGAGGGTTTTCAGATGAAAAGACAGTTTTGACTGACTTACTCCCAAAGCCTCGCACAAATCACACACACACAGTTCTTGCTGTCTTAGTAATTCTAATACACTAATTCTCAGTGGTTCGGATAGGGCATGAAAGCCCGCAGCAATTAAATGGGGAATGGCAGCAGTGGGGGTTAACATGAATTAAATTTTTATCAGAGATGATATTTCTATTGTGAAACATAGAATACCAAGAACGATCACAAATCATTCACTTCTAAAGTTTGATTCATTTCCCAATCATCTGGAGAAATAACGGGTTCATTTGCATCTGCCAAATAAGCATAGGGTTGCATTTCTACAAGAGGATTAATGGCAAATTTGCCTTGATTCTCAGAAGAACAGCTAATTTGACCCAAATTTTCTTGAATACTTTGCTTCAAAATGGAAGAAGCTAGTTCTTCAACAGATATTTTTTTTAAAGCAGCAGCTTTAATGAGAGATTCTTGAGTTTCTTGACTGATGTAAATATTAGTACCAATCATTTTTAACTCTGTCTACTTTTTTACAAAATATCAAATATCATCAGCAAAAATTTTAGTCAGGTTATGTAATGTTCGGTTTCCTGACTCTATTCAACTGATGAAATTGGCGATCGCTTTTCAAGTAGAAAGTACGGCTTCAGGTTGATAGGAAATACCGGCTTGTTTAAAGCGATGTAAAGCTTCACCCAAGCGATCGCAGTCGGCAATTAAACTAATTCTTACATAACCTTCACCCGCAACTCCAAAGGCATTACCTGGAGTCAAAACTACGCCCGTTTGCTGCAATACATTCAGGGCAAAATCCGTGGAACCCATACCCACAGGACATTTTACCCACAGATACATCGTCGCCTTAGATTTGGGGATATCCCAACCCAATTCTCCTAAGCCTTGAATCAAAAAATCGCGGCGAGTACGGTAACGCTGTTGTACTTCGTGTAAATATACATCTGGTAGTTGTAAAGCAGTTTCGGCTGCTGTTTGTAAGGCAGCAAAAATGCCATAATCCAAGTTGGTTTTTAATGTCCGCAAACCTTGAATTACATGGCGGTTGCCCACCACAAATCCCACACGCCAACCAGCCATATTGTAAGTTTTAGATAAGGTGTGAAATTCTACACCAATTTCTTTCGCACCGGGAATTTCTAATAAGCTAGTGGGCTGATAACCATCAAAAGCTAACTCGGCATAACACAAGTCATGTACCAAGAGAATTTCATATTTACGAGCGAAGGCGACGATTTCTTCAAAAAATTCGCGGGGGGCGGTGGCGGCGGTGGGATTGCTGGGATAGTTGAAATAGAGTATTTTGGCTTGTTGAGCAACTTCATCGGGAATGGCAGCTAAATCAATTAACCAGTCGTTTTCGGGTTTGAGAATTAAGCTATGAACTTTGCCACCAGCGATTATAGGGCCGCGAAAATGGGCGGGATAAGCTGGGGAAGGAACTAGAACTACATCACCAGGATTAATATAAGCGATCGCCAGATGAGTTAATCCTTCTTTAGAACCAAGTAGTGGCAAAGCTTCGCTATCCGGATCGAGAACAACATCATAGCGGCGGTGATACCAGTTAGTAATGGCACGGCGGAAACTAGCAGTGCCTTCAAAGGGCGGATAACCATGATTGGCGGGATTTTTTAAAGCCGCGATCGCTGCTTCTACCACTGGCTGTGGTGTCGCACCATCGGGGTTTCCCATACCCAAATCAATTAAATCTAGCCCTTGTTCTCGTGCTTTAGCCTTAAGTTCATCCAAACGGGCAAATACATAAGGTGGTAGTTGCTGTACACGTTCTGCTGGGACAATCCAATCTAAACTCATTCCTCAACCTCGTCGCTTATTCCCCTGGTAAAGACACGACTTGTCGAGTCTTTACAATCTGTTGGTGCAGTGGTAGAAACCATCGCCGCCATTAATTGTTCTAGTGCAACTTTAAATGGTAGTCGATGGATGTCCGAATTGGGAGCTAAGGCAATTTCAGCGGCTGTTTGCAACTCGCTTAATGTAATATTGCCTAATCCCAAATCACCTAATTTTTGTGGTAGCCCAATCTCTGCGTAAAACTTCAATAGTTGTTGCCGTGAGGCTGCTGCTAGTTGATTTCCTTGAATCATTTCTTCTAAACGCAGTTGTACTAAAATCCCGTAGGCAACTTTTTCACCGTGGATACTACCGTGTTTGGCAATGTGAGTTAATCCGTTGTGTACGGCATGAGCTGCAACGGTACGGCACTGCGCCCCGCCTAATCCCCCAATTACCCCAGCTAATAAAACGGTGGCATCTACAACTTCTTGCCACACCTCACTACCTGGTTCTTTCAAGGCGGCGGCTGATTTTTGCAATAAGATATCTCGTAGAACTCGCGCTTGCTGCACTGCGGCAATAATCAGAGTTTGCTGCAAATGCCCACTACTGACTGAGGCTTCATACCACTTGGCGATCGCATCACCAATTCCAGCCACTAATGTACTTGGTGGTGCAGTTTGAATTAATTTATAGTCAAGTATTAATAAATCGGGGCAGTGAGTCAATGCCACATCATATAAAAATGCCCCTGTTTCCGAATATACATTAGAAAGGGCAGTCCAAGCTGCACAAGTAGCCGCTGAAGTTGGAATTGTTACTACTGGCAACTGCAACTGATGAGCGACTAGTTTGGCCGTATCCATTGCTTTACCGCCACCAATGCCAATAATGACATCAGCTTTATGTTCCTTCGCAGCCTTCCTTAAGGATTTCAGACTAACTTCACAGCAATCTACACCATAGGAGGCTTGGACAATTTGCAATCCTGGATTTTCTGAAATTGGTTGCAGATAATTGGATACAGTGGCAAGAGTGTGCTTACCTGCCACAATTAAGGGACGATTTCCCAAACGAGCGATTTCTGCTGTTGCTAACTCTAAGACACCAGAACCACGAATGACTTTTGCCGGAGCAACAGTAAGTGTAAATAACGAGCCAGAGGTTTGAGTAGACAAAGTTTGAGTAGAAAATAATTGATTAGGCATATAAACTATTGTGCCAAAACTTGATATTTCTTAATCAAGTTGGACTTGCTATTAGTGATACTTGTTTCCATTCTGACTTAAGAATGGCGATCGCCTGAGCAAGTTAACACTACCAGTAATCCATCTAACTCAACTTGGTTTTAGCCGAACAGTAAAATAAACTCGGCTTTTTGCTAACTTTCCGAGGAGTTTGATGGTCTGACTTTACTTTAGTAATGCCCATGACCTCAAATTCCAAGATATCAAAAGTTTGAAAACTATATAACCAATTAACAATACAACTATTCACTAATAATTGGGAGTTGTTAACTTGGAATTAGGCGTTAATTATGGATAACTAATTTAGTTGTCCCGTCACCATGAGCCGTTACCACCACGCTGATGAAATTTTTTGCATTACATTATATAGAGTTGGTAACATAATATTTTAATCTAAAAATAATAACTATTGTATAGTAGACTACAAAAAAACTAATGTTCTCCTGATAACAAATGGATTATAGCTGTCCTATGGGAATATACTTAATAACGCCATAAAAAACCCCCTTACGGGGGCGAATGATCTAGTTTATGTTCCTTAACGGACACAAGAGAATAATTCGGGTTTGGTATAGGATTTCTGTATATATGCCCATCTTACAATGAGCTAATGTTGATGCTGGAGCGATCGCTGATTCTTCAAAATCGCTTCACAACAACTGAGTAAACAAATAAAGAGATAACGGGAAAAGTTAGATAATACAAATCAGTAATATTACTTGTAGCATATATGCCAGCCGGAGGCGATCGCCCAAGTTATCTTAATGTTGTGGGGTGAACAGTTTTAATTCAAGCAGTACAAATAACCCCAAAGCAGAAAATAGAAAAACTATTAAATTTTATTAAACTCCTTAGACCGACCCCTTTAAAACTCACAAGTTCCTCAAAATTATCTTCTAACTTGTTAGTGGGAGAATATCCGAGGGATGAACATAGTTAACCGAAAAGTACTTGGATTTACCTATGCGTACTGCCATTGCTGTAGTGCGAGAACAGCAAGCTCGGCGCATTGTTGTAGCAATTCCAGTTGTACCGCCCTCAACTTGCGAAGAGTTACGAACTGAAGTAGACGAAGTAATTTGTTTGACCACACCAGAGCCAATGTATGCGATCGGTCTTTGGTATGAAGATTTTTCGCAAACAACTGATACAGAAGTACGCAACCTACTAGCAAGGTGGTCAGCTATTAGTAGTCACTAAGTAATACCAATTCTCTGTGAAGCTGCACATTATTTTGACCCCTCCCCTTACCAAAGAAATGGGTCTAAAGCCCCGTGCTTCTAGCACGACTTTAAAGTAATGAGTAATGAGTGGATGAAAAATGGGTATTTACTCATTACTTCTTACTTGTTACTTATTACT
>JBBSOP010000055.1:0-15436 GCA_038259655.1 Chroococcales cyanobacterium | reverse complement strand
CAAAACGTCCTACATAGAATACAAGTTTAGTTTCTGGAGCAATTTCTAACTTGGATCTGGCTGCTTGTCGCTCAATTGCACCAAATCGTTGAATATCAGTACCACAGGGAATAATATCAATAGTGCCTTGACTGGAGAGGAGCGATCGCATGTGTTGCTTTTCTTGAGGACTTGTGGCCACAATCCTTTCTGCTGTCTCCAAAACCTGTTTTTCAACTGCCAATCGCTGACTAGCTATTAAGGGAATATTTTCTATAGTGTTGTACTTGACTGCTCCTAAAGAGTGATATGTATGAATTTGTTTACTACCCTGAATTTTCTTTAGTTCCATCCCTACCCAGCTTGAGTGCCAGTAGTTGGTGTGAATTAATGGATATATAATATTGTTTGCTTGCTGAAACTGAAGAAAATTATCCAAAAATTCTGGCAAATAATCAAAAAGCTCATCTCGTGGTACAAACTTTATAGGGCCAGCTATTAAGCGTATGGTTCGACAATTTTGGCTATGTTGAATAATTGTATCTTGCTCTGCATTCACTTTGCGGGTGAACATATCAACTTGCCATCCTAGCTGCGCTAGTGCTTCACCTACATGGCGTACGTAGACGTTTTGTCCTCCAGCTTCTTCTTTGCCAATTTCAATTGCTGGGTCTCCGTGGACAGAAATCAAAGCGATGCATTTTTCAGTAGTAGAGTTCATGTTTGTTGTTGATTATCTATCAATCACAAGGTATCCGGTGGTTCTAAGTCTGCTAGACGCAAACTTGAACCTAAGTAAATTATTTAAAAATTTTGAGTAATCTTTATTTTATTTTAATATGTCAAAGATTTTCTTATATCTATAGCGATCGCCAGACAGTCTAAGATATAAACTACCTGACGATAGCCATAACATACAAAGTAAAGCAAATTAGTAGTTATGGACTCTCGATACATGAAAATTTTCATCTGTTGTGTTGCTTTGCTCTTATTTGACGCTAGTGTACTAGCTAACAGTCCCAGTAATGCCAATGAATCATCTATTACTAGTAATAGTCTCGTTGTTGCAGAAACTGCTAGTAGTGAAGAATTTATCGCCAGAGGTACAGAACCCTTTTGGAGTGTTACTGTGAGCAAGAGGGCAATTGTTTACTCTTCACCAAATGTACAAAAGCAAATCTTCTCTTATGTTGCACCCCTAAAAGCAGAGGCGCGTCCCGCAGACTTGGTGCGAGTCTACCGACTTAAGGGCAAAGGTAACAATATCTTAATCATCAAAAAAGCCGATACCTGTAGCGACGGTATGTCAGATCAAGAGTATCCCTACTCTGCAATTTTTATCCAGGGGAATAAGGTTTTAGAAGGTTGTGCCGAGAAAAAATAATGCCCCTTCTTAGAGAAAAGGCAATTTGAATTTGCTCGTTCTTATTGGTATTAATTTTTATCTTTTGAAGAGAAAAAGTATCAAAGCAGCTTTTAGTAAAATATGCTGATTGGATAATGAGTTGTTCAGATTGAGTAGTTTTGGTTTACCCTCACCCTGACTTTTCTAACTCTGGAAGATATTAGACAAATGTAGTGCAGTTAAATTAATGCGATCGCAACTGTTGACAGAAATTGGTCATCCTTAGCAAACAAAACATTTGATTAGCCATGTATTTCGTTTGCTTTGCTTAGAACTTAATCTACTGGTCTTTTGATTAGTAACTATGGCTAAACGTTTAATCTTAAACTTTAGCCTAGTCTTACCGCGAAACCTGTTTATTAACCACATTTCGCCTAACAGGCGCGATCGCATTTACAATGATGGCTGCATACCATGCACTTAGTTTGTGGTTTGTGCGGCTAGCATCTGCTTGAGCTTTTCGAGTTCCGAAGCCCAACGGGGATCTGGACGAATAGCATCTGAGTCAGCATTAGTGTTGCTGCTTTCGCGACTACCGCCACCACGCCGAGACTTCTTAGCCCCTTTCTCACGACGATTGCTGTCTTTATTGATGTTAGGAGCAGGGAGAGTACCACTAGAACTAGCAGCTTTGGGAGCTTGATCCTCGTTTTCCTCACCTTTTGTCCGAGGCAATGCCTTTTCTAGCTTAATGGGAGTTTCTTTAAACAAGTGACCGTTATACTTTTCAATAATTTGGTCAGCTTGTTCGTCATTGTTGACCGTAAGAAAACCGAAACCACGGCATTTGCCAGTTTTCCGGTCTTTAATTAGTTTCGTAGTAACAGCATCGCCTTCCTCGGCAAAAACTGCTTGCAGATCTTGACGATCTATTTCTTCTTTTGGCAAATTACCTATATATAGGCGAATGGACATGAACTATACCTCCAGAGTTGAATGAACATGGCAAGGCAAGAAAACAATCGCGCTTGGCTTTGGCTTTTAATAAATAGATGCTATTGACCAAGGCTGCCATAAACCAATTTTTTTACTCCAAACTGTCAACCTATACAATACAGTTTTTCGTTGGGATCAATCTTGTTTAATACAAAAGCGCACACAAATTTCAGCTAATACCACCTTAATTCTAAGAATTGTAAATCTATTAGCCTATTGTTTGCCACAGTAAATATTTTTTCAGTTGCCCTTGCCCGCAGAATTGAATACCATCCTTTACATTACCACGGTATTTTCTACGTAGCTAGTTCAGGGCATACATTTCTGACAATAGTATGATTGCATCCTAGCATAAAGTAAAGTTTTTTTCTCAAAAATGGATATTAGGAAACAAAAACCAGCTCTTGGCTGGTTGATTTGCTGCTGTGTTGGGAAGATAAAAATGGTAACGCAATAATCAAGCTATTGCTTTGATTAATGTCAATACCGGGGACTTGTGTAAATAAATGTAACATTTGTGAAGGATATTTGCAACTTTTGTTTACATTTTGATCTATCAATTGGCACTGCCTGCATTCACTCGTTGTTTTTGGGTGAACAGACTACTAGCCCGTAAGGAAAATATATGCACCCCAAGCCTGTGCTGCAACTGCCAAAACAGTAGACCAAATTGGATGAGGACTATGAATTGTTTTACCACTTTGAGTTTGTAACGTTTGGATATCAATCCAGGGTGTTGCTCCTCGGCGGAACCAACCAATCACAGTAATCTGGCGACCGATCAAATCTTGGGGATTAAGTGATTGCCCCAGCCAGGAAATATGATGTAATTTCACTAAGCCTGTGCTGGATTGAAGAATTAAGTCTTGTGCTAAACAGTTACCCGTACCCTGACGACCTAAAAGTTTACCGACAAGATGCACCTTAATACTATCAATAGGAATGGCCGATGGATTGGCTAATAGGTTGGGCAGAAGATGATCAGTTTGGACATTGGCAGTTTTGATGTCTGGAAAAAAAGAGTTCATCCGAATCACCGTACCAATGCTGAAGCCTATTAATAAGCAGCCTGTCACGAAAGACCAATCTTCATAAATCCACTTTAAATTTAAAAACTTAAGTGTGAAGGCAGTTTGCCAACTCAACCAAATCAAACCTGCAAACAAAAAACCGAGAGGAATGCCTAAAAAAGGAGCGATTTGTAGTAGGAATGATTGACGCGTCACCTTTAAAGACTGTTGACTTAAAGATTGCTGACTAGTTAGATGTAGTTCTGGGTCTATATGCCAGTGGTGAGCTATTTGACAAAGACGCTGGATGCGATCGCCGATTAAAGGATGAGTATTATTAATTGCCAACCATCGCCGATAGGGGTTGAGATGATCCCACGTCAACAGAGATTCAAAGGTAAGATGACCGACAACACTACCCAAAGAGAGACTTTGTTGATAACCGACTGGTGTGAGGAGATTCAAGCTTTCTAACTGCCAACTCGTGTGTTCTGCTTTTTGAATATCATTAGCAACACCAATAGCAATTTTGAGTAAGGCGCGAGTTAAAGCATTGGGATTACCGGTAATTTCCGCTGCTAGGCGATCGCTATAATAAAGCCGCAACCGCGACAACCACAACGCAGTACCAGTCAACAAACACCAAAATCCATAACAAATACTAGCCGCGATCGTAATTGGCCAATGCCAAATTCCCTTGGATAATTTGTTGCCCCACTCTGATAATTGCTGATATAAGCTGTAAGTTGGTAACGTTACCAGCAATACCAAAGACATAATCACGAAATCCCAGTGGGTAATATGTCCTAGTTGGGCAGCGTAAATTGTTGCAATTTCATCATCTGCGAGTTGTTCCAATAATCCCTGACTAACTACAATTCGGGCATTACGGGCTAAATTTCCGTAAGTTAGGGCTAATGGTGCAGCTGTTGGCAAAATCAACAGTTTGGGAATCTGCCAGTGGCGCTGTTGGCAATAGCGGTGTAGCACCCTTCCTGTTTCGCGACTGTAATTATTTAAGACATCTTTAGATAATTGCCGCTGTCCATAAAAATTTGCCAATAGCCAATCCAACAGCCAAGGCGACAAAGCGATCGCCATAAACAAAACAATTAACAAAAATGGGGTAGGATTGCGGTATAAAAACTGCAATGGCTCTAGATAGGGCAGCTTAACTAAAATGTAGTTAATTAATCCCATTGCCCCTTTGAGTATTTCTCGCATTACCCAAAACAAAGCAATGAATGTTCCTGCCGCCAGTAAACGCAAGGGTATTAAACTAGGCTTACGTAGGGGTTGCCATACCTTGGCACGTTTTGCTTGTCGCCAATAAACACCAAATTCTTTGGGTTGGGTGTAGCCCACAGAGCCAAAAAATTCATTTTTGGGGATGGCAGTTGTTTCTATAAATTTATTTTGAAAACCATTAGATGGTAAAGTCTGGGAATTAGCAGCACTTATGGTTTCCACTTCAGAATTTTGTGGTTTCTCAGGTGAGGGTGCTGAGACTTGGGCATGATCTGAGCGTGAATTATCAAAAGCAACAAATCCCGTGGTTGAATTTGTTGATGCTTTTTTTTGAGATTTTTTGCTTTTTGTTAAATGTGTGAGTGCGCGTTCTGCCCACTCTTTAACCTGTGGATTCTTGCTTTGTGTGAGACTTTGACACAGAGCGATCGCCTTGCGGATTTCGCCAATGCGTGCATAAGCCATCACTAAACCAACGCGGGCTTGCAAGCTAGCAGTGCCATTAGTCTGGCTACTAGCTAAAGGCTCTAGTTGAGCGATCGCTGTTTGGTAATTTCCCTGTTTGAGGGAAACTAAACCCGCCTCCAAAGATGATTCGGCATGTGAAGGCATAAAACTTCTGGCACTCCAATCTCTTCTAACTAAATCCACGGTTTTGTAAAACGCGAATCTGGGATGCCGTGGACATCAACTATACCCAGTTATTCTTCTATTGCTGGTTGAGCAGAAAATACCGGGGCGATCGCGTTTAATTTTAAATCTGGATGATCTCCCTGTAACTGTTGGCAATTCCATTCATTTCGGAATAACAATACTGGGCGACCCATACTGTCTTTGACCGTGGTTGTATTAAATATACGTCCCACCTGATTCAAAGCTTCCCAACCACCTTCAACCCAACGGGCGACGCTATAAGGCAATAATTCTAGCAAGGTTTCTACACCGTACTCATTTTGCAGGCGAAATTGCACCACTTCAAATTGCAACTGACCCACCGCTGCCATAATTGGATCGCGCTTGGCTTCATCAGCTGAGTACATAATTTGCACTGCACCCTCTTCCCGTAACTCAGAAATGCCTTTTTGGAATTGCTTAAACTTCGAGGGGTTGGGATTCCTGAGAGTTGCAAACAGTTCCGGTGAAAAATACGGAATTCCTTCATATTCCAGCTTCTGCCCCGTGTAAATTGTATCGCCGATTGCAAAAACACCAGGATTGTTCAAACCGATCACATCGCCAGGATAAGCTTCATCAATCGATTCCCTCTCTTGAGCAAAAAGTTTTTGCGGACGAGACAGGCGGACGACTTTACCAGTCCTAGCGTGATTCACTGTCATATCTTTTTCAAACTTACCTGTGCAAACCCGGACAAATGCGACGCGATCACGATGCTTGGGGTCCATATTGGCTTGCAGTTTAAAGATAAACCCTGAAAAATCAGGGTAGGTGGGAGGAACTTCGCCAACGCTGCTGCTATGGGAACCGGGTTTAAGGGCATAGTCAAGGAAGTGTTTGAGGAATAACTCCACCCCAAAGTTGGTCATTGCACTACCAAAGAAAACTGGGGTCATTTTTCCTTGATGAATCAGTTCTAAATTCAGTTCCGGGCCAACACCTTCTAATAGTTCTAAATCATTTTTTAATTGATGGTACAATTCTTGGTCTAGAAGTTCTTCAACTTGGGCATCACCTAAGTTAATAATCGTATCGCGGGCTTCTTTACTACCGTGGGCGCTGCGCTCAAATAAATGAATTTGTTGTTGGTTTCGGTCAAATACACCTTTAAAGCGATCGCCCATCCCAATCGGCCAATTAACTGCATAGGTCTGTAAACCCAATTCTTGCTCTATCTCGTCTAACAGTTCTAGCGGTTCTCTACCCGGACGATCAAGTTTATTAATGAAAGTAAAAATGGGTAGACCCCGCAACTTACATACTTCAAATAACTTCCGTGTTTGCGTTTCTAAACCTTTGGCTACATCAATCAGCATCACCGCATTATCGGCAGCGGCTAGAGTCCGATAAGTATCTTCACTAAAGTCTTGGTGTCCGGGTGTATCTAATAAATTGATCTGAAAGTTTTGGTATGTAAACTGTAGTACTGTAGATGTAATGGAAATTCCCCGTTGTTGTTCCATTGCCATCCAGTCTGAAGTCGCCTTCCGCTGCGCTCTGCGTGCCTTGACTGCCCCAGCTTCATGAATTGCGCCTCCGTATAATAGGAGTTTTTCTGTAAGTGTAGTTTTACCTGCATCAGGGTGAGAAATAATCGCAAAATTGCGACGAAGTTCAACTGCTTTATGCAGTTCTGATTGAAGTTCAGTTGACATAACTTATGTTGGATTCCTTGCTGCTTAACTTTAACTTAATGTTTTTCTACTTGAGCGAGTCTTTTAATCTTAAAACAACGATGCTTGTGATAGGGTCGTAATATAATAAAGAGCATATAAATTAGGAGATTTTGACAGCGTCAATGTCAGGAAAAGTAATATTTTTACCTCCTGCTCTCTGGTCACTGAGCGGCTAGCCTTGACTTGTCCTGAGTTGTCCTGAGCTTGTCGTGAGCGTAGTCGAAGGGCGTAGCCGAAGGGTCGAAGTAGCGCAGCCGAAAGAAGCCGAAGTGCTGCCTTTCTGCTACAGCACCAATAACCTTAGTTAATAGAGAAAAACCAATGTACGATTCGGACAAGCGAAAGCTGTTATCTGCTTTGTGTCATGCAGCCATTTTTTTCAGTACAACTTTTGTCTCTGTAGGTTTACCTATTGCTTTACTATTCATAACTAATGATCCCGTTGTCAGGGAAAATGCCAAAGAATCGATTAATTTTCATTTTAATGTCTGGCTTTACGGAACCATTATTGCAATACTGATCTGGTTAACTCTTGGTTTGCTGTTGCCACTGGCAGGACTCGGATATTTGCTACACTGGGGACTGACAATTTGGGCATTAGCTCACGTACTCACCAATCCTGATCAACCTTTTCGTTATCCCTTTATTTTCCGAATTTTATAACATAAACAATAAAAATTGGGACTGTGAAATTGATAGTTCAGTCCTAAAAAATTATTTAAGTCTCATTATTTAATATTCTTTATTATTTATTGGGCTTATTTCTGATACTTTTGTTTTAGTATACAGCGTAACAATGGCAACAAAGCTGTAAAATACGAAATTGCCCCACAGTTTGAGCAAGAGTAGGGCAAGGGTCAGTTAAGCACTGTTTTTAGTCTGTTCCATAACAGCAGAATTTTGCTCTGCTTTTGTGACGCTTTGTCTTATGTCCATTGCGTTGTTTTTCTTGACAAAACTTTATGTTTCCAATACATCGCCCACGCCGTCTGCGTACTCATCCCCAACTGCGCCGGATGGTACGTGAAACTGTCTTAACAACAAATGATTTAATTTACCCACTTTTTGCTGTTCCAGGTAATGGAATTGCTAAAGAAGTGAAATCTATGCCTGGAGTTTACCAATTATCGGTAGATAAAATTGTTGAAGAGGCAAAAGTAGTTTATGACTTAGGGATTCCCGCGATTATTTTATTTGGTATCCCTGAAGATAAAGATGTGGATGCCACTGGTGCTTGGCATGATTGTGGTATTGTCCAAAAAGCAGCAACTGCGGTCAAAAAAGCAGTACCAGATTTAATTGTCATTGCTGATACTTGTTTGTGTGAGTATACCAGTCACGGTCACTGCGGTTATCTACAAGTGGGTGATTTGACAGGAAAAGTTCTTAATGACCCTACCTTAGAATTACTGAAGAAAACAGCAGTTTCCCAAGCAAAAGCGGGTGCAGATATTATTGCCCCTTCTGGGATGATGGATGGCTTTGTCCAGGCCATTCGTGAGGGTTTGGATGCAGCTGGATTCCAAGATACGCCGATTTTGTCTTATGCTGCTAAATATGCTTCGGCTTACTATGGCCCATTTCGGGATGCAGCAGATTCAACACCGCAATTTGGGGACAGAAGAACCTATCAAATGGACCCAGGTAATGGTCGGGAAGCCATTAAAGAGGTTGAATTAGATATTGCCGAAGGTGCTGATATGCTCATGGTCAAGCCAGCCTTGGCTTACATGGACATTATCTGGCGCGTCAAGGAAGCGACTAATTTACCAGTTGCCGCCTACAATGTTTCTGGTGAATATTCCATGATTAAAGCTGCTGCTCTCAATGACTGGATTGATGAAAAGCGCGTGGTTCTGGAAACTTTGACCGGGTTTAAACGTGCTGGTGCGGATCTGATTTTAACTTACCATGCCAAGGATGCGGCACGATGGTTACAGTAAAAGACGCGATTGAGTAGGCAGAAATTAAGTAGAAGCGCAGAGTTATTAAATGAAAACAGTGTTAACTAGCGCTTCTATTTTTTTCTAGTAGTTTGCTTTGCTTCAACTCAAGCATAATTAAGATAACTTAGTTATCAATCCCTTTTTGCCAAATGGTGCTAACTTTGACAAGTAATTGCCTCAAATTTTTATGAGGAACTAATTTGTCATAATGTAAGCGACCAAGAATTATGCCTGGATGTCGGTGTTGAGTTTCAGCAAATGCTTCAATTTCTTTACGAGAAAATACTTTTTTATTTCTTTCTATAAATCCATTTAATGTCTGAGAGTGTATTAACCAGTCAGCAGCTTTTTGATTAGCTTATTTTTCCTCATCATTCTCTCCTAAAGCATCCAAATTGTCTAAGTAAGCTCCTTGATGTCCTAAAACAATATGTGCTAATTCGTGCATGAGGGTGAACCAGAACGAGTCAATCCGGTCATATCTCAATGTCAATGCAACAACCGGATTTTTATTTAAATAAAAGGCTGCACCATCTAAGTAGGTTTTGTTCAAATGTGGCACAATGACAAAATGTACGCCTAAATCTGCTAATAATTTAGGAATCTGCACGATACTTTCTACTTGTTCAGCACAAACTAAAATTTCAGTAATAGCAGCCTCTAGTTTTATGAGGTCAAAACTAGCAATCGTTTGTTGTTTCGCTAGATTTTCTACTCGCTTTACCCAAGCTATTCGAGAGATTTCTTCTGGCTGTTGATGCTCGGTGCAACGGAAATTAACATTTAATTTGGGTGTTTCATCTAAATAAGATATGCCAAAAAAATTACAAACTTGCTGTTCTAAATTATCAATCGAATTTGTTTCCTGAATCCACCCGTTTTTAATTAGCTCAGAGATAGGGGCAATTGTATACAATCGGCTTTTACGAGCTATATCTTGCTCCTTTTTTGCTTTTCCTGCTAGATGCAGTCGATATTTGGCTTCCAGGTTTGTCCAGAACTCAGGAGAAGTCCCCAAGGCTTGGGACAATTCGATAGCTGTTTCAGGTGTAATTTGCTTACTACCTCGGATAATTTCGTTAATGGCTTGAACTGGACGATTCATAATTTCTGCTAAATCTTTTTGTGTCCAGCCACGTGCTTCTAATTCTCGACTTAAAATTTTTCCTGGTATTGGTACTCTTGCTGGTGCTAGATTCTGGCTCATATTGCTGTCTCAGTTAGTGGTAGTCTTCAATATCGATTATTGTGAGATAATTGCCCTGATCATTTAAACGTAAGGAACGCTGTCCTTGTTTTCCTCGCTTTCCTTTGAGCTTCTCAAATCTCAACCCTTTTTGAGGATATAAGTCTCGTTCATCTACAGCAGCATCAATATTCGCTCTATGCTACCAGTCATTTATTCTGACGAGTTTTTAGATCACAAGACTGGAAGATCTCATCCAGAGAACCCAGAACGCTTGACGGCAATTGTCAACGCACTCAAAGCAGCTGCTTTTGCAGAACAAATTACTTGGCAAGAGCCTACACCAGTATTAGAAAAGCGATCGCTGATGCCTTTATTGGTACAAACTCATAGCCCAGCTTACATTAAGAAAGTTGAAGAAATCGCAGCTACTGGTGGTGGTTATTTAGATGGAGATACACCAGTTTCGCCCCGTAGTTATGATGTTGCACTGCTAGCTGTCAGTGCTTGGCTAGATGGAGTTGATGCTGTGTTAGCTACAGAAAATCCGGCTTTTGTGCTAGCACGCCCGCCGGGACATCATGCTGAAAGCGATACTGGGATGGGCTTTTGCTTATTTTCTAATGCGGCGATCGCTGCTTTTTATGCCTTAGAACAACCGGGAATTAACCGTGTCGCTATTTTAGATTGGGATGTGCATCATGGTAATGGTACTCAGGCGATCGTTGAAAATCATCCCCAAATTGCTTACTGTTCTCTACATCAATACCCTTGTTATCCCGGTACTGGTAAAGCTTCCGAACACGGGCTTCATCATAATGTATTAAATTTACCCGTACCTCCTGGTAGCAATATCACCGTATATCAACCATTGTTTGCACAAAAAGTAGTACCATTTTTAGCCGACTTTCAAGCCGATTTACTAATTGTTAGTGCTGGTTATGATGCCAATGCCGAAGATCCGTTAGCAAGTATCAATTTACAGCCTGAAGATTATGCTTTGTTCACTGAATATTGTTTAGGGCTAACTCGTAAAATTGTTTTTGGCTTAGAAGGTGGCTATGATTTTACATCACTTTCTCAATCAGTTTTAGCAACAATAGAAAGCTGTTTAATTTAGGTGTTGTGTCAATAAATCATGCCTAAAAATACTGCTATAACTTGATTGAATTAACAACACCTCTATATCAAATAAACTTCATTTTTTTGGAATCCTATACTCCACTAAATGTAAGATATTACCACTCAAATTAGTCTGATCATATTCTCTAAAAATTTGCCCGCCCAGCCTTTCGGGAATTTTACGACTGGGGATATTTGCTCGATCTACAGGATAGATTAGATACTCATAGTCTAAGTTATCCTCAGCCCATGTTTTTAGGGCTGCGATCGCCTCTAGTCCGTAGCCATTACCATGTGCTGATTTTTTCAGCCAAATACCTGTGGCTGGATATTTACTCTTAAGTTCATGTATACCACTACACCCTAAAAATTCTTGAGAATCTTTCTTTAAAATCACCACTATCAGGTTACTCCCATCTTGCATCTCTAGTAGCGTTTCATTAATAAATAATTCCGTTTCAGAAATTGTTTGATGTGAACGAGGATGCATGTAAGTAGTAATTTATTGCGTAAATTCTCTAAAAATACATTGTTTGTATTTCAGCGATATAGGCTCTAAAAGCAGCCTATCTGTGGAAATCTTTAAATTTAAAAGCTCCATACTCTATTTTTGAGAATGTACTTTAATTTACTAATATTTTAAAGCTTGTTGCAGTGGTTGATAGTGCCTTAATTTTGACATGAAAGCTTTTGCAGTATTGCCTGTAACAGAATAACGGTGAATTTCATCGAATCTTCAAAAAGAAAAAGTCTGAGTGGTCTTATCAAAGAGCTAAAGTTTTGTTAAGATGCTAATGTTAGGAGTTTCTTCACGGGAATTATTCAGTAAGTGCGTGAAGAAATAAAAAACACTAGCAGCACAGAGTAAAGCAGGTGAAGCAATGACCACCTATATTTTTTTTGAAGATGCCCTCCGGATGCTTACTAATGCCTATTTGCTATCAGCAGTGTTGCTAATCGCAGCTTCTGGCATAGGTTTGGTAGTCATCGAAACGATTGAGAAAGCAGGAGAACGCTAAGTTAAGTCCTGGCGATGTACTTTTTGCCAAAAAGCATTGAGTGCAGGTGTTCGCTCTGAAGCCATCCTGGGAACACTAAGCAATGAAAGTCTCACAGCGTTACAGGATTACCTGACAATCCGCACAGGTAACTGTATCGCTACTGAGGCCTCAATCCAGGAGCAACTACCATGAATTTATTAAACACAGTCCTGGGGATAGCAAACCAAGCCCCAACAATCCTCAGTCCAGCGGAAGCTTTTGCAGCCATCACTTTGGCAACAACAGCTTCAGATGGTTATCTCTCTAATGAGCAAGCGCTTTGTATATCCTCTGTGCTGTCTCGGATTAAT
Organism: Chroococcales cyanobacterium; assembly: GCA_038259655.1. Lineage (GTDB taxonomy): Bacteria > Cyanobacteriota > Cyanobacteriia > Cyanobacteriales > Nostocaceae > Halotia. The sequence goes on along the minus strand of JBBSOP010000055.1, from coordinate 2,902 downwards.
CTTTTTAGAAGTTATACCGATGAGCTAATGAACGGGTTATTTGATAAAATCCTGGGCATTCTGAGGCAGGACGGTTTTAATTCCTTATTTAACGCAGCTAAAGAGTCTTTATCTCAAGATTTGCGAGAAGCAGCTTTTGCTGTAGCCACCGATTTGATCTTAGCTGAAGGTATTGTAACCGAAGACGAAAAAAATTTTTTAACTGATTTATCTCAAGCTTTAAGCATTTCCTCTGAAATAGCGATTCAAATCATGCAAGTGATGATGATCAAAAATCAGGGATAGGGCAATGAGATAATACTACACAAGAAATTATAATCACTATCCAACTATAAGTAACAGATAAAATATAAATTCAGTAGTGCCAAAGGAGTAAAGCTTCTTTGGCACTATTCTTATTGTAATTTTGCCAAAATCTGTAAAAATATTAACCTTAATACTTTTATCCTTTTTATTAATATGCCTTGGTCTGCTTCCATACCCCAACTAATTGAAGTTCTTTTATCCCATCCTGTAAACTTATCTGAAGCTGCTTTAGCACAAGTAAGCTGTGGTATCCAAACAGACAGCCGCATTCTGAAGCCGGGTGAAGTGTTTTTAGCTTTAAGGGGTGAAAAGTTCGATGGACACGAGTTTGTCCCCACAGCGATCGCTCAAGGTGCTATAGCTGCAATTGTCGATTTTGCCTATGAAAATCCGGGATTACCTGTATTACAGGTGAAAAATACCTTAGAAGCATATCAGCAAATCGGCAGATGGTGGCGCGATCGCTTTCATATTCCTGTGATTGGGGTAACGGGTTCTGTAGGCAAAACCACAACCAAAGAATTGATTGCAGCAGTTTTGGCAACGCAAGGGTCAGTTCACAAAACTTACGGTAATTTCAATAACGAAATCGGTGTCCCTAAAACTCTTTTAGAACTTGATGCTCAACACGACTTTGCCGTGATTGAAATGGCGATGCGCGGTAGAGGGCAAATTGCCGAACTCACGCATATAGCAAATCCCACCATTGGGCTGATTACCAATGTAGGGACAGCACATATTGAGTTACTAGGTTCTGAAGTTGCGATCGCTGAGGCAAAATGTGAGTTATTAGCCGAAATGCCTAAAGATAGTGTAGCGATTCTCAATTATGACAATTCTTTATTAATGACCACTGCGAAAAAAGTTTGGTCAGGAGAAATTTTAACTTATGGTCTTTCTGGTGGTGATATTCAAGGGCGACTGATTGATCACCAGACTGTAGAAGTAGCAGGAATGCAATTGCCTTTACCTCTACCTGGTCGCCATAATGCCGCTAATTTCTTGGCAGCTTTAGCAGTAGCAAAGGTTTTGGGAATTGATTGGTCAAGCCTGAAAGATGGTGTCAAAGTAGATATGCCCACGGGGCGATCGCAGCGTTTTACTTTGCCCAATGATGTATTAATCTTAGATGAGACTTATAATGCTGCACCAGAAGCAATGCTTGCTGCTTTGCAGTTATTAGCAGACACACCCGGAAAGCGCAAAATAGCCGTGTTAGGTGCAATGAAAGAATTAGGAGAGCGATCACTCCAGTTGCACCAGCAAGTAGGGGAAGCAGTGCGAAATTTGCAATTAGATGGTTTGTTAGTTTTGGTTGATGGAGAAGATGCAGAAGCGATCGCCAAAAGTGCCGGAGGTATTCCATCAGAGTGTTTTGCTACTCATGCCGACTTAGTTGCCAGATTGAAGACATACGTACAAGTAGGCGATCGTTTATTGTTCAAAGCTGCCCATTCAGTGGGGCTGGATCGTGTTGTCAATCAGTTTCGGGCAGAATTTCCTTAAGGGAGACGAATAAATCACACATGTCTGGCAATCGCAATTTTAAGAGCGATCGCTATTTTCATCCAATAGTTGTAGATTTTTGATAAAACCTCAGTAATTTTACCGTAATTGCTTCAATTTATGATGTAATCAATGAAGTTACGGAAAAAATCACTCCTCAACTATTGGATACGCTAAAGGGGTAAAGATGGTCTCTAAATCTAATGTCAAACTAACGATCGCTCTTGCTAATCCAGACTTAGATCCAGAGAAACAAGAACGGGAAACGCGAAATCTCTTGCGAGAAATTAGAGATTTAGATGTAGAAAGCGCGGAACTTGTAACGGTTAAAGAAATACCCGAAGGTTCAAAGGCTTTTGGAGGTTTTTTGCTGGGGGTGTTGAAGGCAGAAGTGAGCCTATCTAATTATAAGAAAGTGTTGGGATTTTTAGGCGATCGCTTGGGTAACAAAACTATTGAATTGGAAGTTGAAGCTAACGGTAAAAAACTCAAGGTAAAAGCTAGCAGTCGGGAAGAATTAACCGCCGCCATTGAACAAGCTCAAAAGTTTATCGCAGGTAATTAAAAAATTCCAGCAGTAAGGAAGAATAGTGAGATGGCGAAAGTAGCACTTCTAATAGGAGTTAGTGAGTATGAACCTGATCTTACCCCATTGCCAGCAGCAGCAAAAGATGTGGAGGCAATGCAGCGAGTTTTAGAAAACCCAGAGATTGGCGGTTTTGATGAGGTAAAAGTGCTAGTAAATCCTCGACGACAAGCAATGGAGGAAGCCATTGAAACCTTGTTTGATAGTCGTCAAAGAGATGACCTTGTGCTATTGTATTTCTCTGGTCATGGCATAAAAGATGAGAGCGGTACGCTTTACTTTGCTACTTGCAACACCCGCAAAAATTTACAGGGGAGACTTATTGAGACAACCGCGGTAGCAGCCAGTTCTGTGCATAAGTTTATGACCAATAGCCGCTCTAAGCACCAAGTAGTGATTCTCGATTGTTGCTTTAGTGGCGCGTTTGCTGAAGGTATGGCGGCTAAAGATGATGATTTTGTGGATGTCAAGAACCAACTAGGTGGAGAAGGGCGAGCTGTTCTT
>JBBSOP010000054.1:0-15633 GCA_038259655.1 Chroococcales cyanobacterium | reverse complement strand
TTATTGTTTACACTTACAAGCATTGTTAATTGATTCTCGATCTGCCTTAAATACGACTTTTTCAGCAAGCCCTACTTATTTGCGCCGTCCTACTTATTTCTTTATACACCTCACCCAGATGTTGAGGAAAGCTCAAGTTTCTTAGATTCTGTTATTAGGTTTGTAAGTAACGCTGTAGAAAAAGTAGCAGGTAAAATAAGAATAATAGTAATTTTAAATAACAACTTCAAGGTAAAACTTATCCGTTGAAGTCTCGAAGCATCGTTAAGAAAATACTTCCATAAAAATATGATAGCAGTTACACCTTTACGACGATTATATGGTTTTTGTAAAGCTTTACAAGTTAGATATTTATAAAGATTTGCCAGACTTAAATGCCAAATGTTTTTATTGATTGATGGTCTTAATTTATAGCCATCTTTAAGCACTTGCAGACAAGCTTGTTCTTGTCTAACAAGATTGGTAGACAATGAACTAGCACTAACTCGATATAAAATATGTACAGATGGTACACCAACAAAATAATATTGGGCGGCTAATCGTAACCACATATCCCAATCTTGAGCAGCTTTGAGTGATTCATCAAACCCATTCAATTTAATTAAAGCTTCTCGATGAATCAAGGGATTAGAACCATTTTCTAAAAAGTTATTTACAATCAACTTTTCATAAACATCGCCATTGACAGTATTATGTGTACCTGAAAATAAAGATTCACCATTTTCATCTATGTAATCAGTCCAACTATAAGCAACTTTAGCATCTATATTTTCTTGCAAAGCCTGTAATTGACTTACCAATTTATCAGATGTCCAAAGATCATCTGCATCTAGAAAACTCACAAATTCCCCAATTGATTGATGTAATCCACGGTTACGACTGACATTTCCGCCAGCATTGTCAAAAGAAAATATTTTGATCCGGGAATCTTGAATTTGTGAGATAACATCTAAAGTTGAGTCTTGGGAACCATCATTAATTATAATTAATTCAAAGTCGGTAAACGTTTGGTTTAAAACGGAATCTATTGTTGCTTTAATAGTTTTTTCACTATTGTAAGCAGGAATGACAACAGAAATTTTTGGTAATTCTTGTCTTGAATCAGTCATGTTTTATAGTTTTGTTATTGACTGTAAGCTGATTAAAATAGAACATTAATGAATAAAAAGGACTTAACATACTACTCAAATAAAATTCAATTTCAAAGAGTGCAATGATATTATTTTCTAATTGACCTCTATATTTAATACGATGATGTAAAATCCGACGCAAGTTACCCAAAATAGTTTTGCAAAAAAGTATTGGTTTTTGCCAATTTTTAGCATTAATTAAGCGTAATTGGAAAATGCATAAACCACACCCACGCGCTAGATTAATTAAATAATCTTTTTCTAATCGCCAATGTGGTATTTGATGGTCAACATGCATTGTAGGGTTATACCAAATTTCCCAGCCTGATTTGTGTAAGTGTAGGAGTATTTCTAAATCATCTCCGCTAATCATTAACTTACCAATTCTACCTTTCAAACTTAATTGTTGAGGAACACTTTCACACCAAGCTTGTTTACGAATCACTAATGCAGCACCGGGAGGAAGTATTAATTTATCTGCATCAAATAAATATGATTTTTGTCCGTGTTCTCTAATAGCTAAAAATGCCTGGATTCTAGAAAAGTTTTCTGGCGGTTTGACTTCAAAAGCACCATGAATTTGACCACTCCAAGCACCAGCTTTAGGATGTTTTTGACCAAAAATATAAGACTGCAAAACCCAATCTGGTGCAGGTAAGTTATCATCATCTAAAAAAGCGATAAACTTTCCTTTAGCCTCACTTACAGCCCGGAGACGTGCAAAGGTTATTCCCTGTTCTGTTTCTAAGCAGTACTTTAATTGAAAATTACTATTATAAAACTTACATTTTTCTTGATAGTTATGAACTATCTCAAATGTGTTATCAGAACTATTGTTATCAACAACAATAATTTCCCAGTTAATATTTTCTAATCCAGTCTGTGTTAAAAGTCGATCTAAAACTTTAGGAAAGCGTTTTGCCCCATTATATGTAGGAATTGCTACTGTAAAATCTAATTCATTCATAAACTCATAAGTTTTATTTACTACTATTTAAATATCCATTTTTCCAAAGATAAAAAGGACTAATTAAACTACTTAAAAATAATTGCATTTCACAAGCTATCACCAAATCATGTTTTATTTTAGTTCGATATTTGAGTAAGTGTAAGATAATTTTACGTAGGTCGTTAATCATGTAGCCTATAAGAGCAACTGGTCTATACCAAGGTTTTATGTTAACCATTCTCGTCACATATCGGCTAAGTCCGATACCTCTAAAAAATGGAATTAAGTAATCTTTTTGTAATCTTGCATTAGGTATTTTATGATAAATTTCCATTTCGGGATTGTACCAAATTTCCCATCCTGATTTTTGAAGGTAGCATAACATTTCTAAGTCTTCGCTAGTCAGCATATTGCCTGTTATTCTACCAGTTAAAATAGGCTGGATTGGCACACTTTCTAACCAAGCTTCTCGGCGCACAACAAGCCCAGCCGAAGGAGGTAATAGTCTTTTTTTAGGTTCATACAGCAACGGCACATCTCCGCGCTCTGTAATTGCTAAAAAGGGAGTGATCCGCTGAAAGTTTTCTGGTGGTTCTACTTCCCAATCTGGATGAATTTGGCTACCATAAGCCCCAGCATGAGGGTATTTTTGAGCAAAATTATAAGCTGCCGCTACCCAGTTTGATATAGGATAGTTGTCATCATCAAGAAAACCTATAAGTTTACCCAAGGCGACTTCAACTGCTTTTTTTCTGGCATAAGCTGCTCCCTGTTTAGCTTCAAAACAATATTTTAAGGGATATGGGCATTGCCAATTTTCTTGATAGCTTTGGACAAGTTTGGCTGTATTATCGGTGCTATTATTGTCTACAACAATAATTTCCCAAGAAAAATTTTCGGTGTCAAGTTGATTTCGCAGTCGTTCTAGTAGTTCAGGTAAACGACTTGCACCATTGTATGTTGGTATTGCTACAGTAAAATCAAGGTTATCAGTCATCTTCCCAAAGTCATATTTTATTGAGTAATGCTTAGTAAACGCTAAAAATCTAACATGATTTACTAGGTAGCTGTTTAGCTACTAATAAACAATAATACTTAAAATAAAAAACTGCACCTGATGTTACAATTTTGCTGTCAAAATGCAGTTTAGCGTACCGTATGTTTATGTAATTTTTGACTGTATTCTGCTACAAAATTTACTTAACTACATTCAGTGTCTCTTGCTGTTCGCATTCCCCCAAGCAGAGTTTCTATGATGACACAGCGTTTCAATCCACCAGCCTGAGTAGTTCCTGGTTTTGGTGTAGCTACCATGATTTTTAAAGGTACATCGGCACTACCACTAGCTTTAGGTGCCAAAATACCTATGTAGTCAAAAGTAATCGTGCCAGTTCCAGGTGCAGTATTAACTATGTTCCCACTCGTATTTCTTGTGTTGTAAGCATCAATATTGGTGTACAACAGAACTTGTCCTGGCTGAAATGCCATGTCTTCACCTAAAGTCTTCCACCGAGGATCTAAAGCTGAAGGTGTAGCAGTACCCTGATAAATTATAAACTTGGGAAGGTTATTTTCAACTTTAAAACTGACGCTGTAACTGAGTTTTTTCTTTTTAGCTTCTGTCTGTGCTGACTGTAGCGCTCCTAAAACGGCATCATTAGCCTTACTTACCCGCTGTCGATTCACAAAGACCGACCAGCCAGGAGCCGCGATCGCTGCTAAAATTCCAATCATCAGCACTACTACTATGACTTCTACTAAGCTAAATCCGGTATCTGGTTGATTGTAAGCATTGGTATAGCGTTTATTTGCTAAGTATTGCTGCTTTAGCTTTGTTTTTATGGATGATTGAAAAGAATTTAATAGTCTTAAACTAGGCATATTTCGCATAAGTACACTGCTTTTAATAATCTTTGTCAAGATAGAAACTATTTAGTAAAGACAAAGCTGCGTCCCTGTACCTTAATGTTTCCATTGGGAAAATAACTAGATTTATTTTGGGCGTAACGTACTTTAGTTTCATCTAATAGCAGGCGAGCTTGTGCGTTACCCCTTAAATAAACTTCAGCGGCACTTCTATTATCTGCGTTCACTGAATTTACACAAGTATAGAAACCTGTTCTGACACTGCTTGCTATTGTTGCTGTAATTGCTGTAAAGCCAGTAGAGCAAGTTGTTCCTGGCGCTCCTTGTGTTGTTGTTGTTTGATCTATCCAATCAACTAAAACTACAGGGACTTGAGTATAAGTATCTCCTGCTGCCAAACTATTTGTCCAACTATCCATTTTTTGTTTTAATGTTTTGCCTTTCTCTGACAAATCAAAAGGCTTAAAACCTTTATCTGGACATTGGCTATATTTTTCAGTTGCAGCAAACCCAGTACAAGTACTGCCAGTAGCGTTTGTAACGCCATCTTTAATTTGCCATCTAGCAATGCGGGCAGCTTGAGACCAAGTAGTATTACTATCTTTAATTAAATAGTAAGCTACCAATGAATACACAAAAGCATCATCTCTAAACTGAACTACACCGCCAGAATTTTTAGTCTCAACAGCATCTTTGGCAAATTCTCGCTTCCAAAATACTAGAACTGGAGCGCCATCTGTTACCGCAGGAATTTTGGAAACGATACCTGTGGTAGTAGTCGTATCATCATATATATATAACGCTTGTTGCAAATCACGAGCTATATAATCAAGTGCTGATTTAATTTCTTGCTCAGAGGTGACTTTGGCTTGTTCTTGGCGGTCAGTGTTTAAAACACTAATCATAAAACCTAATAACGGCGTGATTACAAGAAATGCCAGAATTAAAGCTACGAGTAATTCAATTAAAGTAAAGCCACTATTTTTGTTTTGCTTCTGAGAGATTTTTAGCTGAACATTTAACAGCCATCTTAATATGTTCATTTTGTTAGAGTTTATCCTTAGTGATGAAACCTGAGTTATGAAATTATTTATGTTTGCTGGATAAATTATGATTAACGACAACCACCAAGACGACCACACAAAGAGCTATAAGAGCTTTGACCTCTAACAATTTCGGTTGTCATTTCTACTAGTGGCGCTTTGCGATCGCCTAGTCCCCCAGTAAATGTTGCTGCTTTTTTCCCACCGCTACTAGATGTTAAAGAACCAAATTCGGCATCTGAACGATATACTCTAATTCCCAAACGATAGCCTTGACCTTGATCAGGGTTGCTACCTGAAACTGCCAGCCGAATAGCCTGAATGTAAAATAAATCGCTGGTACAGTTAGGATTGGCAAGGCTACCATTTTTGTTAAAGCAATATAAACCAGTTGTAGCTGTGGGAACTGCTGCACTACTGATTAAATAGTCACTGGTTGAGCTTGATATCGTTCTAGGTGAGGCAGCAGTTGCAGTAGTAAGTGTAAACCCAGTGGTAAGTGTGGGATCTGAAACTGTTTTAGACTTAATAGCATCAACGAAGGATTTAGCTGCTGCTGTTGCCAATTCCACACGTCTAGCTTGCACACGGGTTGCTGTTGACATAACTAGAATAGGTGCGATCGCAGCTAGCAAAATAGTAACCACGAGGATTGCCACCAGCGACTCAATAATGGTAAAACCAGACTCGCTGGAATCGGCAGATAATTGTTGTAGTTGTTGTGAGTTCATAGAAATTTAAAATCAAAAATCAAAAATGATACTAGTACTCTGTCCCATTAATTTTGGCTGCGAGATCCCCGACTTCTTTAAGAAGTCGGGGATCTGACCACCATCAGCTATCATGGTTGGAGTTTGCAGTCACCGGGACGTTCGCTTGCAGGTAGTGCAAATTTTAAACCGCTGCCAAAGTAGGCGGTGTCGGGATCTGGAGTACCAAATCCATCCGATGTTTGAGTTTGGACAGCACACAGCAGAGTTTTCACCCAAAGATCATCCCGACCGACTTCTCTAAAATATTCACTTGGAGGATCTGTCGCTGGAATTACAAAGCGCTGGGCAAACAAGTCCGGGTTTTGAGCTAATAATGCTACATCAAAACCCCAATTACGGTTGGGAGGCATATAATAAGGCGCTTCCCCAGCACCATTAGAACCTACAGAAGTACTATCGGATGTGTAACCAGGTCTTGAATTATTCAGTGTTCTTATAAAAACACTATTAATGGCAGTAGAAGAAAGATTATTAGGGTCAGAAGAGGTTGCAGGAGCAGTTGCTGCCCCTGGTCTGACAAGAGCTTGGTATGGTGCAGTAGCATAGATACTGCGTTTAAATTGGATGAATGAACCGCTGATGTTAGCATTAACGCCATCCCAGTTTTCTAGGAAGCGCACAAAATTATGTAAACCCCCATTGACTTCATAAGTGCTTGCACCCACACGAGCAGGAGTATCACCAGCTGCAATTATGAGATTGAAAGTTGTGTTGCTTGCTTTAGATAACCATCTAGTATTTTTAACAACACTAGACGATCCTCCTGCTAAACTTGCATAACCTTGATCTTGAGGTGCTGCGGTTGTTACCTGTAATTGCAATACAGGTTCTAATAGCGGTTGGAAAGATCCATCTCTTGATAAGGACGTGAATACTGGTGTTGTTGTCGTACTTCCAGGAAAATCCCTAAGTGAAGAAGCTGTAGCACCTGGTGCTTGAGGATACCTGAAGAATAGACGACGAGTATTGTCATATTTTATCTCGCCAGTGTTGAACCCTGGTGAAGTAGTGTAAGTAAGATTTGTTGTGGTTGCAAACCATAGGGCATTATCTGCTGCTTCTGGAATGCTACCGTTATCAAAATAGTCTACTACTTTACTTCCTGATACTGTTTTAATACCTAACACACTAGGAGTATAAGTATTAAAAGTTTTGACAGTATTAGAAGCATCAAGCAGCTTGGCAAAATCAGGATCAGTCTTTACTACATCGTATTTCCGTTTGAACGCAACCCTGCGGGCAAATTTTTCAAAACCAGCCCTTGGTGGTCGGGCAGTTGTACCAGCTAACAGGTTGTTAACATTTGCATTTATTACATCACTAGACCTTTTTAAAATTTCTGTTGTTACGTCTAAAGGATGTACTGTACTGATATCATTATCTAAACCTACATACCAGTCATCTTTTTTGCACTCTGAAACTAGTATCTTAAAGCACATTTCCATTACATACTCTGGGAAATTTCCCCGGCGCTGAATGGGTGTGACAAAGTTGTTTAAGTAAGAACTGTTATTGTCAGTAGCTGTGGGAGTACCCCTGTAGTAGGCATCACCACCAGAGACAGTAAAGAAATTGGATGAAGTGACGAAGTTGTTGTTCCAAAAACCTGCCTTCAGTCGGCTAAGTACGGCGTTAGGGGCGTTAGGATCATTAACTTGGTAGTTATTTCGCAAGTCATAATCACCCTCATCGCGGAAACCTTCGCGGAAGTTATTAGACAGCAAGGTGACAGCATCGGCAATCACTGATGCAGAACGCCAAGTTTCGCCTGTTGTGCAATTAGGTAGCCTGGGGTCACTAGGGCGACAAGCAAAGTCAGGGTCACGATTTGCCGCAGTGCGACTGTAAAATTTGCTATCGTAGGTTGCATCGCTAGGAGCAGGTAAAAGATCTGTACCTTTAAATTCTTGTTTAGTATGCAGATTAAAATCGCCTCTAACATACGCTGGCAGATCAGTTGCTAAAATTAAGCCTTTTTCTTCTGCTCTATAATTATTCTGGCGGCTCAAGTTACTGCCATTAATCAACATAACGGCGTTAGGGCGGCGTTCTGGATCAAGCCTGTAGTCACTAGCGCTGACATTTTCACTGGTTGAGTCACTGATATCTTTTTGAGCATCTTCACGAGAGGCATAGATAATGCCACTATTGGGTAATAGATATTCATTAGCCCATGTACCAGCGATTGCAGTTGTGCGAAGCAGATTTAAATCTATGACGGTGGCACGAATTTCTAGCGGTTGCCGCTGTTCGACTTCTAGATTGTAATTTCCAGTTAATGCAGCACCTTTATCTATAGCCTTAATTTGTCTGGAATCAAGAAATGTAGTTTCTTTGATTGCGCCATCAGGAATAACAGTAGCATTGCGAGCTAGAGAGCCATCGGCAATATTGATTGCACAGATAGTAGAGTCAATTGCGGATTGCTCAGATAAAGTAAGTTTGCTGATTGTTGCTTTAGCTAGTGCTTGCTGTAACAAAGGATTGACAAGGCGACCATTGGGAAATCTCAAGTTAGCTTGATACTTCAAGCGATCTAGTAAAGTTACACCAGTATTTGTGACATCCTCAGCATTAGCCGCAGTTGCAAACAACCCACCGGTTAATGTCTGTCCTCTAGTTACACCAGCAGATGTAGTAGCGGGAACCTCATAAACTAGCCCATTATTAGAAGCTGCCGCTGTTGTTGCATTAGTGGGGTTGTAGTAACTACTTACACAGGCTATCGGTGTTTGATAATCATCTGCTGTAGCCGCATTAGGAGCATAAGAATCACTGTTGTAGTGATAAACTGCTGTGGCACGCATTACCAAATCACCACGTTTTTGTTTACTCGCATCAAGAGGATCGGTAGGATCAGGCACTGACATCGGCATAGTGTCAGGCCAGACTATTGGTAGTAAGTCTTCTTGGATGTCTGTTGTACTGGGATTATCCGTGAATGGTGGAATAGCGGGTAGTCCTGAATCCGTCCTTTTATATACCCCTGCACCTGTAATGACTCGTAATCCTCCAACTACATCAAGAGCATCAGCGCGGGGTGAAGCAGCGGCTATTTCCCAGAATCCGTCACGTCCAGTTACCCCTAAATCTGCCAATTGTTTAACGCTAGTAGTACGAGTGCGAGCTTTAGTGCTACTTGCCCAAGTCACCCCAGCAGCTACGGTTTCAGGTTCTTCCTCTCCGACAAAAATTCCTTTTGTGTCATTCCACTTGAGTTCAGGTAGATTGTTACCTACAATAATGCGATCGCCTAAATTTGCTTCTATAACAGGAGAAGTAGCTACAGCATCTGGATCTTTAGCGGGTAGCTGTGCCGTATTTAGCGTTAGTGTTGTGTTGGTATCCGTCGGATATATCCAGGTATCTGGTGGACGTAACCCGTTACTTCTTGCTGAAGTGTTGTATCCTTGCAAGACAGTTGCTAGAGTATAAGTACCAGCACCAGAAATACCATAAGATACTTCATTAAACGGTACGCGTCTAGTGCGTTTTTTAAAGTAAGTTTCTAACTCTTCTCGACGTACCTTGTTTGAGTCTAAGCTGGGGTCGGCTGTAATCCGCTTGGTTCTCTTCTCTTCGACCTCTTCAGGGTCAGTACTTGTAGCGTGAATTAATTGTGCATTTACTAATAAGTCGATGCGTTGAGCATAAGCCTGACTGTTATAGGCAATTTGATTTGGATTATTCGAGGTAGATTTATTTGTAGTTGCAGTTGTTGCTGTTGCAGGAGTATTATTTTCTTGAAATAAATCTACTTTAACTAACCCAAGGTCTGAAGCACTTATTGGTGAATTACCTGCAACATTACCACCAACAATTATTTTGCCGTTTTCTCGCTCGTAATAACAGGAATATCTGCTACTGACCTGGAATAATCTAATCTCTTGATCACTTTTACCAGTCAACAAATTGCTGTTGGTGAAAACGCGTCCATTCAAACGGAATTTAGGCCCAGGTGTGATATCTAAGTCATCTTCATAAACAACAGCATTATTAGTAATAGGAACTTGGCTACGGTCTTGTTGCATTTCTAAAGCCGAGAAGCCTTTATTACCTCGATACGGTTCATATTTGCTTGTATCAAGACTACCTATACTAGTAATAGGAACCGTTGCTGTATATACGAAAAAGCTTTTTTTCAACTCTCCAGTGGGTAGTTTATACCAACCAGAAGCGCCTACCAAACTAGCACTAGTCTCACCTGCTATATCACAGGCTCCACCTGCCTTAGCTGGTAGCATAGGAGGAGTTCTCGCATCTAGCGGTATTCTCTTTCTGGTTTGAGTTGAACCAAGTTGAGGTGGAGTCCTAAAGTTGATTGCATAAAGAATAAAACTATCAAATTTACCGTTATTATCTGTATCGGCAGGAAATTTCCAAGCTGCTTTTGAGTTTTCTTTGTTTTCTAAAGTATCAGGTTCTTCAATTGTATTGTTTGCATTAATATCATAATTCAGGGTTATAGGTGTCTCATCACCCAATGTATAGACAGGAAGTTTAGAGACTAAGGTAGTGTAGAACGTTGTGTTTGATGGGACAGAACGTGGCAGAGTGGGGTCAGCAAACAATTCAGATATTTTTGCTTTAGCCCTTTCTAAAGCTGGTGTGGCGGCTTGCAATGTAACCTCATTCACCCGGACGTTACTAGCATTTTTTGCCCGTTCAAATGACCTAAATAAAATTGCCGTGGTCAGCAGTATAACTACTAGCGATACCATTACTACTGTTGGCAACACAAAACCAGCGTTTACCGAACCTCGCTGTCTTTTGGTGATAAATAAAGTTCGTAGTAACCAAACAATTTGCTTTTTAATTGCAGATACAACATTCTTACTCAGATATTTGAAGACTTGTTTTATTGTCTTGAATAGCTGGCGTTTTAAAGACATAGCTACTTTCCTGTCAAGTTGTGAATCGCGGACATATCATTTTTTGGCAAATAGAAATTTTGCCTGTAAAAGCAACTTACAGACATGGTTAAAAATTCTGTTTATGTAACTATTTACCCTGTTTAACTAACTCCCCAATGCAATATCAAGACATTAAGAATGGTTTGCTTAAGTTATATCATTTGTTAAGGTTTTATAATTTTCGGAAAATACTGGTTTTTTCAAAATTATGTAACTCCTAGATGACAAAGAATAACTTCACATTAACTTTGCAAAAATGTATTTTACCTAGGTGTCAGTTTATGAAGATATAGTTAGCGGATTAAGCTTAGAGTACCCATCTGTTAAGGAAATATATCAGTTGGTAGTAAAATAATATGTAGCAATTTAAAGCCTCCCCAAAATGGGGAGGCTTCTGTGGTAAATATTTTTAAACCTAGGCAAATGTCTAGGAATTAAAGTTGAGAAGCTTAGTAATGATTTAGATTAATCCCAGCTTCTTTAGCCATTGCTTCCAAGCCTTTGCTATCTAAGGTTTTGATTGCTTTGGTAGACAGTTTCATTTTTACCCAGCGGTTTCCACCTGCCCACCAAACACGCTTCGATTGCAGATTGGCATGTTGCAGGCGCTTGGTGCGGCGGTGAGAGTGAGAAATTGCAAAGGCGTTGTTGGCCTTTTTACCAGTTAGTTCACAGCGACGAGACATAAGCAAGTATCTCCAGATGATGATTTTAGTACAGCCTTTCTATTTTAGGGCATTGGGCATGGGACATTGGGCATTGGGAAGAGTTACTACTGGACTAACACGACTAAAATGATGCAAAAAAATAAAAATGTAGGTTGGGTTGACGTAAGGAAACCCAACACTTTCATCTATGTTGGGTTGCGCTGCGCTTAACCCAACCTACGTTTTATTGTTACTTGCTGGCTTGTTCTGTGAGTTTGGTGAGTACTTCATTTGAGCGTTCGACAAAAGATTTCATACCTTCAGCGTCAAAACCTTTTTGAGACATCAGCGCTAAATCATAGACGTGTTGGCAAATCATGTCCACCAATTGCGATGTAGGTGACTGGCCATCACCTTGAATAATACTGCCTTGGTTGAGATTCGCTAGATTTTGAATGAGGGGATGAGCTGTATTTACTAGTAAGATGTGGTCTTCAGGAAACTCTGCATTCTGCTGTTGCATCATGGCGTTCATTTCCCGGAGGCGGCGAAGAATCTCTGGTAATAGTACCATCGCTGGTGGTGTCCCTTGAGGATCTTCGGATTTTAAAGCCTCGGTACGGATATTTACTTTAGGTTTGTTGAGGGATTTCTCAAATAATTCTTTGATGACTTCACTACGGGTTTTATTTGTCTTGGGGTCAACTATTTCCCCAGATTTATCTTGTTCTAGCAAGGTATTATCTAAGTCGGAATCTACCCGCGTAAATTTGACATCTTGATATTCGCGTTCTAAGAAGTTGATAAAGTGGGTGTCGATGAAGGAGTCCATAAACAGGACTTGCAAGCCTTGGTTTTTGTGTAGTTCTACGTAGGTAGCTTGGGTAGCTGCATCAGTGCAGTAAAAAACCCGGTTTTCGTGGCGTTCTTTATTACGTTCTAAGTATTCTTTGAGAGTGGTATATGGAGAAGTAGAAATTGGGGAGTCAGCAGCAGGGGTGACATCTTGCCAAGCATCATCTTCGTTAGATTGAACTTGAACTGAAGCAGTTTCACTGTTTTCTACTTTCTCTGCTGTGGTACGGAAGATGATGATGTCTTCAATTTGTTTTTTAAATTTCTCGTCGTTGAGAACACCAAATTTGACAAAAGTCCCAAGGTCTTTCCAGGCACTGATGTATTGTTCGCGGTTATCGCGGTAAAGTTCTTTAAGACGATCGCCTACTTTTTTAGCTATATAATCGCCGATTTTTCTGACTGTGCGATCGCCTTGCAATGCACTACGTGATACGTTGAGGGGAATATCGGTGCTATCAATTACACCCCGCATCGGCATGAGAAATTGCGGAATAATTTCTTCGCAGTTGTCGCTGACAAAAACTTGATTACAAAATAGCTTAATCTGACCTTTGGCGACATCTACATCCGGTCTCATTTTGGGGAAATACAGAATCCCGTTGATGATGAAGGGATAATCAGTATTTAAATGTACCCATAACAGTGGTTCTTCTTGAAAAGGGTACAGATAACGGTAAAACTCTAAATAATCCTCTTGAGTTAAGTTATTAGCAGACTCCCGCCACGGTGCTTTTTGCCTATTTAAAACTTCACCATCCATTTTAATTGGTACTGGCATGAAGTCGCAGTAGGTCTTGACAAGAGTTTGAATACGTGCTGCTTCTAAAAACTCTTCTTCTTCTCCTTGGAGAGTGAGGGTAATGGTAGTACCACGAGTTGTGCGGGTTGAATCTTCCAGGGTGAACTGTGGGGAACCATCACAACTCCAGTGAATCGCCTGTGCGCCTTCTTGGTAGGAGAGAGTATCTATTTCGACATTTTGCGCCACCATGAAGGAGGAGTAAAAGCCTAGACCAAAGTGACCGATAATGGGTTGGTCTGATTTGCCTTGATACTTGTGAATAAATTCTTCGGCACTAGAGAAAGCAACCTGATTGATGTATTTTTTAACTTCCTCTGCTGTCATCCCAATACCATTATCGGTAATGGAAAGGGTTTTTTTGTCTTTATCTATAGCGATTTGAATTTCTGGCTCACCAATATCTCCGGTGTATTCCCCGGCGCGGGATACCATATTCAGCTTTTGGATTGCGTCTACAGCGTTGGATACCAATTCCCGCAAGAAGATTTGGTGGTCTGAGTAGAGCGACTTCTTGATAATTGGGAAAATATTCTCAGTATGAATACTGATAGTGCCTTGTTCTAGCATGATTGGTAATCTTCAGATGTAAGTATTTGAAATTATGGTTGTGGCAAATATCCCACAGCCCTCCATTTTCAAAGGTAAACCTTAAGAAGACAAGAGGGCATGATACCACTTAGGATTTTAAAAGAATAGTTTAGGCGATCGCTCCTAGTTTTCTACATTGTTTGCCCCCTACTGTGATTCGGATTTCCCTACCTTTATACATTCAGTGTGGGAACTTTTGCGAGGCGTTAGATGCATATTACCTTAGTTGAGGCTGGTATTTTAAGTATTACTGCTGTTTTTCTCCAATACGAAAAAGAGGTGATATGGATGAACAGGATCGATAAATTCTTGTTTGAGTGTTAAGCCAGCTTTAGCAATGGAGTTTAAAATTCGCTTTTTAGGATATCCTTTGAGTCCAATTTCCCAGTAGTGCTGATCAGACATTGGCTTGCTACTCCAGAATCTTGGCATTTTCATTAATAAATATCTTGACCTTTGTATATAAGAAAATCTGAATTGAAATGCCAAAAATTGCGTATTGTAAGGCAGCGAAATCACTAAAAACTTTTTAGTTGCTTCTGCAAGGTTTTTTAAGGCTATTTCTGACTGTTCATAAGGTAGGTGTTCTAAGACTTGGAATAGTACAATCGCATCGAATTTATCTTGAGGTAGTGAAAAATCAGTTGTGAGATCTAAAACTATATCTGGTTCTAGTTTCGGGTCAACATCAGCAGTTGATACTTGGTAGCCATTGCGTTTGAGGATATCTGTTAATAATGAGTTAAAAATCCCAATTTCGAGAATGTTATTTACCTGATTACCAAGGGAAAATATCAGCCGCAATTGGTGATGATAACTAATAAATCGGTCTTTTGATAAATACTCTGATTTCCTCAGATCTAATGATGTTATTAGTTGCATAAAATTTACCTGTCTAATTTGATGGAACGATCAAAATGGTGAGTATACAATCAAATTGTTTCCAGAAAATTAGTTCAAGTAACATGACAAACAAAACTACTTTTTAAACGCAAAGTAACGCTGAGGTTGACGCTAAGGTACGCAAAGGTTTAATTTCGATACCTATGTTGTAATTTGTGGAACTGAGACTTTAACTGATAGTTTTTTACTAAAAGTTAGACCTTGTTCTCCTTTGTCAATAACTATTGTGTCTCCAGAGATAAAAGTATTCTCTAATAACTTGGTTGCGATCGCATTTTCTACTTCTCGCTGAATTGCCCGTTTGAGGGGGCGTGCGCCGTAAACTGGGTCATAGCCAGCTTCGACGAGGTAATCACAGGCGGCGGCGGAGATATCAAAGGAGATTTTTTGCTCTTGCAGGAGATTTTCTACCCGTTTGAGTTGAATACGGATGATATGTCGCATTTCTATACGACTGAGTGTGTGGAAGATAATGATATCATCTACGCGGTTGAGAAATTCGGGGCGGAAGTGCGATCGCAGAGAATCCATTACCCGTTTCTGCATCATTTCATACTTTGTATCATCACCAGAAATATCTAGAATGTATTCGCTACCGATATTGCTAGTCATGACAATGACAGTGTTACGGAAGTCTACTGTTCTACCTTGAGAGTCAGTGATTCTACCGTCATCTAAAACTTGCAATAAAATATTAAACACATCTGGGTGTGCTTTTTCAACTTCATCTAGTAGAACTACAGAGTAGGGACGGCGGCGAATTGCTTCAGAAAGTTGACCACCTTCTTCATAGCCAATGTATCCTGGAGGCGCGCCTACAAGACGTGAAACCGAGTGTTTCTCCATGTACTCGGACATATCTAGCCTAACTAAAGCATCATCAGAATCAAAGAGAAACTGAGCTAAAGCACGGGCAAGTTCGGTTTTACCCACGCCAGTCGGCCCCATGAATCAAAATGAACCAATGGGACGGCTGGGATCGTTCATCCCGGCACGGGCGCGACGAATTGCTGCTGAGACTGCGGCTACGGCTTCTTCTTGTCCAATAACTCGTTGATGTAAATGATTTTCGAGTTGCAGCAATTTTTGCCGTTCTGATTCTAAAAGGCGATTAACGGGGATACCTGTCCACTTGGCGACGATTTCGGCAATATCGGCTTC
>JBBSOP010000053.1:0-15873 GCA_038259655.1 Chroococcales cyanobacterium | reverse complement strand
TTTAATAAGCGCCACTTTTTTTGAACACTACCCAGATAGTTTTTAAAATTAAACTCAGGTCATAAGCTACCGACCATTGACGCTGATATTTTAGATCCATGCTGACAATAATTTCAAAGTCTTTGATGCTGGAACGACCGTTGGCCTGCCATTCTCCAGTCATACCTGGTTTGACACGCAATCTCTGCCAATGATGTGGTTCATAATGCATGACTTCATCAGGAGTAGGTGGACGAGTACCAACTAAACTCATATCCCCAACCAGAACATTCCAAAATTGAGGTAATTCGTCTAAACTGGTGCGCCGCAAGAATTTACCTATAGGCGTAATGCGGGGATCGTTAACAGATTTGAAGATGTGACCTTTAGCTTGATTTTTGACTAAATGTTTAAGTTTGTCAGCACCAACTACCATCGAACGAAACTTCCAAATGCGAAAAGGTTGTCCATTCAAACCGCAACGAACTTGGGAATAAAATATCGGTCCGGGATTATTGATAATTGTAGCGAATGCTACAGGAATTATTACCAAAGCTGTGATTACAAGACCAATAATTGCTCCTAAAATGTCGATTGTTCGTTTTGTGATGCTCGCAGTTGAGGGGTGTAAAGGCTGTTGTGAGAAATTAACTGAATCCAGATAAGTTAAAAGAGCTAAATTATCCACAGCATAACTTCTTTTATTAGAAGTAAAAGTGGGTATGGACATAATTTAAATTAAATATTTACTGATTTACTAGCTGGTACTGAATTGTTACTGAGTGTTAATATAAACAAATTTTTAACTAACAAAAAACCGAAAGCTTAAAATTTACTTAATCTTTGTAAATCACCTTAGTATTTTAAACTTTACGTATTTTTTCCTAAAAAATAGCATTCGCTACATAAGTAGAAATACGCCATAACAAATTTCTACAATGGTTTATCTATCATATTTTTTCCAATTAGTACTATGTCCTGAGGTACTTGACAATTACTATAAAAAACAATTTTTTGTGATAATACGCAGTCTTACAAGGAGAGCGTGGTTTCATTCACAAGACTGCGCGTAAAAAATTGCATATTTATGATTGAGGATTTGTAACCCCAGAGGCGAAATTCACTGTATATGGTTCCTCTAGTGACTGTTGAATACTAGCTTTAATAGCATTCAGATAGCGATGCACAGCCAACATCTGTAATAAATTGGGACGATAAGTAAGATTTCCCTGTTTCTCAAAAAGTGGTGCTGCTGCGATCGCTTGGTAGTCAGAATTTTCATGAGAACTTTGGGTAAGCCAAGTAGTATCCCAACTCGCAGGTATTAAACCTGGAGGTAATTCACCTTCTAAGAAAGCTAACAGGCGTTGCTGACAGATACTAGTATTAATGCCACGATTCTCGAACAACTGGAGAACTTCACCGAAAGATAAGGTTCTGTCTGGCAAAAGCCGCATCAATTCTGTAAACAAAAAATAGTCGGTATACTGTTGTCTGGGTTCTTCTAAAACCTGAGGATGCAGAGGCAGCATAGCTAGACCATAAGCAACTCGGCTACAATTAGGAGCGCCGTTTTCACCCAGATATAAATCTTGAATAATTTTAGCGTTGGGGAGTTTTTGCCGCAGCCAACTGTTGACAACTCCTAATGAAGCCACTCCACCGGTCAAAATAGCTTGGTTAATTGCTTCTGTAGGGATACCACGAGCTACCAACAACTTGTTAAGTTCTCGGTTCAGGCGACGCACGAAGGGAACAAATACTTGAGTTTCCAAGTCCCGCCGCTGAAATACCCACCGCTGATCGGCTAATTCCAGGGTAAAAGCTTCTTGGTGTTGCAAAATGAGCTTCAAAGCTAGCGCTGCATCTAAAACTGCTTGTCCTAATAAGGAACTTTCTAGACGCTGCTGGAGGCGAATCCGAGCATCTATATCTGGTTCTCCGACTCTGGGTAAATCTAATTGTTCTAAACCCAGACTTTGCCAATACATTTGATCTACACCAGAAAAGGCAGTTTGCCATTGCCAAGGATTACTAGTAATTGTTTTGTCATCTCCCTGGCTTGCAAAGCGTGATTGTCGGTACTTGGGTGGAATTAGTAATTGGCAGATGATATCCTGCTCAATGCCTTTACTAGCATAAGCAAAACCATGCAGCATGAAATCTTGGTGCGCTAATGGCAGCAGATTTTCTGGCAAATCGACCAGTGCCATTTCGGTTGCACTGGCTCCAATATTAATAGCGAGAGTGTTGCCAAACTGATGATGATCGCTGGTTTTGACTGGACGTAAACCTTGCTGATCGCTTAGTTGGACTGTTTCGCCATTGTTACCATCGAGTGTACTGAGTAGACTAGCGATCGCTTCTTCGACAAAAAATACTTGCTGGGGATGTTGAACAAGTTTGCTAGTTAGTAAAGCTTCCCGCACATTAAAGCGATATTGTTCTGACCAGTTAGATGGACAAGTACAGATAATACCAGCAATATTACTAATAATGCTGTGGAAAGTTGGAGCATTGAAACCAACAGCCGTAGCAATTAAACCCTGAGTGGTGCTGTGGCGATCTGATTTGAGAGTCAATAATAGTTTTGAAAGCGATCGCACCACCCAAATTAAAGGCCCCGCAGAAAATTCATTAAATTGCAATACAGGTTCCCATCTTTGTTGCATACTCTTGTAGGGAATAGCTACCTGTAAATATGGCTTTAATTGCGCTGAATAGAGATTTTTTCTAGGAGCGATCGCTCGTTCCGAATCAGCGATATTTTCAGTTACTTGATCTTGGGTAATAGATGGTGTCCCTGCGCTTTCAGTCTCTCCATGAGGTACAGAGGCATTAGGTAAATAAACCTCAGCTGGTAAACGAAATGATTGCTGAAATGAAGTAGTTCCTACTTGGTTCTCTGCTGACCAATAAATAGGATACACAACACAAGTAGAGCGATTTAACAAAGCCGCCGAAATTCCAGTTGTACCTAAATCAATTCCTAGATACCAAACTGAGTCAAGAACATCGAGCGCAACTTCTGAATTACTTGGAGAGTTGGAATTTGTAACTCCAGAGTGATCTGACTCAGAAATTGTAACTTCCTTTTTTTTTTCAACTGTGGGGCTAAAGTCTAAATCAGCTTCCGTTTGAGGCAAAGATATAGGTACAATCTTTCGCACTTCTGAATGAGGAAAAGCAACATCTGGTGTGTTTTCTGTGGTTTGTTGCAGTTGGTTACTATCTTCAACCCAACTTTCAGCACTATCCCAAACATTCATTGCCGGATTTAACTGCTCATCAAAATTTGCCAAATCTTGATGCAATTGCTGCAACTGCTGTTCGTCTAAAGAAATATCCTGCACATTGGCAGGTTGGTTTATTTCTGGTGAGAGTAAATTCTCTTGGGGTGAAGCTGGAATGTAGTTATCTAAAAAATCTTCTTGCTGTTCATCGTCATTAATTACTACTTCCAAATTTTGAGCAATAGTTGGCTCTATTGTTGGGATAGTTGGTGTTTCTTGTGGCAAATGCTCCTCAGTATCTACATTAGCAAAGAGGTCGCTTAAGTCACTTAAGGTCGTAATTGTATCAATTCTTCTAGGCTGAAGACTATCTGTAATTAAAACTTCTTCTTCTAGTAAGATCGACAAATCCCCAGGCGTAGCTAAGTCAGTATCTTCATCAAAAAACAATGCTTGCCATGACTCTAATGATAAGTCTATGGATTGTGTTGCATCATTGAGCGTTTCTTGGAGGTTAGTATGAGTTTGATCCAAAAAATTTGGGTCTGATTTGTCAAGCCAAGGATCTGGCAATCCTGGGGTAGAATCCACTGGAGGAGTAGGTGCATCAGGGATACTTGATACTGATTCCCCATTGCTAGGAACTGTAGGTGTTGTATCTGCAATATCCGACGGTGGTAAATCCGCTGGTGCTTCTGGGTTGACTTCAACACTAGGTTTACTAAAGCTACTATTGCCAAACAAACTAGCGTAAAGCTGATCTACTTCATCTGCATCACCCATTAATGTTGCATGATCTGACTGCAAACTCAATGGGTTAGACTCATCTACACCCAACTCCAAAAGCACTGCATCTATATCTTCTGCTTCTGAGTTAATAACCGATGCCGTTTCTGATTCTATCAAGTCCAAAGGCTGACTTGCGACTTCAGCATCTGTAGAATTTGAGTGTATTGTTTCTGAAGCAATAGTATTGGTTTCAGGTAATGGCGATCGCAGCGTTTTATTTTCTTTACCTAGAGACGTGGAAAATTGTGGCTGCAAGTACTGCGTCAAATTGTTGAGGAAAATCTCCATCAACTGTTCACCTTGCACTCCCGTACTGTGCATCCTAGCTAGGGATTGAGATAAAGACTCGTGATAAGTATTAATGTTGCGCTGTAAGGCATCAAATACAACATTTACAGTCCCATCTAGTGATAATAAACGCTGATCTAAATCTCTAGCCAGTTGTGTCAACCTTTCGGATTGATCTGAGGATTCTAAGAAAGACCCAGTTGTAGAAGTTGTTAGCTCTATATTTTCTTCGCGATTACTTGTTTGAAAAGAATTAGCAGAATTTGCCAAATTTTCTGCCATTTGCGGCGTTAAATTGGGGATGAGGCGAGTCATGAGTACTTGTAAAAACTCAGAAATCATCTGCTCCTGGTTTTCCCACTGCTGGCTTAAGGAGTAGTGGTGCAGTCGCTTTTGCTCTAACTGTCTAATTTCTTGTACAAGAGTGGCTCGCTCTTGCAACATTGCTGTTAATTCTGCTTTTAGGGGCTGTATTAGTGCCGAAAATTCGTTTTTTAACTGTTGGGATATAAAATTATTTTGTTCTTGGTCTGGTTGATTTTGTACTGTTGAAGATTGGTCAACAAATTTTGCCAATAAAGGCGATCGCAGCGGTTGTTCTGTAGACTTGTTCGGGGTATCGTTCTCTCCTATCTGCACAAGGAAGTTGCGAACTCGCTCTAAAACCTCTTTTGGTTCTGGTGTTTGACTAGAAAGAAGTCTAGGCAAGCGTTTACCACTGCTAGTCAACAAGTTGTCAATATCTGCAATCAGTTTTTTAATTTCATCTTCGCGGGAAGTCACTTTGAATTACCTTAGCTAGAACTGTACGTCAACTGGTGTGGGAATTACTTGCCAATTACTGAAAGTACCGAGGAGAGAAACTGTTGTTGAAACTCCCTATTGCAATTAGGTATATAGATTACTGGGAGTCGTAGCGATCGCGCTCAGCGCTTGTTTGAGAAAATTAGCTTGACAGCTAATTGAACTCTAAGGATACAAAAGGTATTCCGAAGTTGTCAGCAGTTGTCAGCACAAGGTAGTTTACAAAGCGCTGTGTCCTCTCACCATACAGGCGATGTTACAGCCTCTCGGCTTCATATTATAAAAAACATAGAAAAATGCAACACCTAAGTAGATAGTCTGGGATAGACGAACTCTTGGCCACAGATACCAGATTTACAAGACAAATATCCTCCACTTTGCACCCATACGAGCAATCAATGTAGCTAACGAGTGACTAAATGGCAAGATGGCATTTTTGTACTACGGAGGCAGAGGGGAAGGAGGCTCTTAGCAGTGGGAGTAAGCCCTTTCTCTGTGCCTGGAGCGTAAAGCCCTAACGTAGCGTCTCGTAGAGAAGCGGAACATGCTTTACCCCTGCTCCCTGCTCCCTGCTCCCTGCTCCCTGCTCCCTGCTCCCCTGCCTCTTCTGACTTGATTCTCGGTTGCTGTAATATCGGAAAATTTTAAGTTAGCAAAAATTAACTTTATTCAGTATCATTGATGTTGGTTCTCAGTGTTTTTAAGTATTTATAAGTAAATGGACAAAAATATTTACAGCGATCGCCAAGCGCAATGACACTGTGTAATTGATTATGTCCGATTACTTATTTTGCATTTGCAGTACAGGGAGTAATCAAAAAATCAACCAGAAAGCTATAAACTACTGTGTATTAAAAGATTTACTCAGTTTTAAAGCATAAGTGAAGATTATTGAGCAACAACGCTCTTGTCATTTTCTGGTTTTAGAGAACTCCAAAAAATAAATTATCCAATTCATTCAGATTTTATTTTTCTTACTCCCCCTGCTCCCTGCTCCCTGCCCCCCTGCTTCTATCCTGCCCCCCTGCTTCTATAACGATGGGATATTTTTTTAGTTGGAAGTCCCTTACATGGTTTGTGCTGTGCTTAGATAGCTGAGGCTGAAGGTAGCGCTTTTGTTTGTTGTGTATGTAGCCGCTGGAATAAAAATGCCGTAATGGAAGACCCGATCAATCCCTGGATGTTCTCAACTCCCTTTTTTCAAGGGTTGCCAGAAGTTGCTGTGGAACTAGCCCTCACCCATCTTGTTACCCGCACACACCCAGCTAATCAAGTAATCTTGCTGGAAAATGACTGGGGCGGTTCAGTTTATTTTATACTTGAAGGATGGGTAAAAATTCGTACTTATAATCTAGAAGGGAAAGAAGTAACACTAAATATTATTGGTAATGGGGAATTATTCGGTGAAATGGCGGCGCTAGATGAAGTACCTCGGTCAACCGATGTGATTACCCTGACTCCTACAGTCATTGGCAGTATGCCATCTCAAGATTTTGTAAAATTACTTTACACAGAGCCATTGGCAGGAGTGCGGTTGTCACAGCTAATGGCTCGACGCTTGCGGCAAGTAAATCGGCGACTGCGCTTGCGAGAATCTGATAGTCAGTCACGAGTAGCAGACACTTTGTTATTTTTGGCAGATGGACAAGGCAAACAAGGACAGACAGGAACCGAAATTCCTAACTTACCTCACCGGGAGTTGAGTAGTTTAAGCGGACTAGCGCGGGAAACTGTTACAAGAGTATTGACAAGATTAGAAAAAAAAGGATTGATTAAACGAGATCAAGACTCTATTTGTATTCCTGATTTGTTAGCACTGGAAAGAACGATCATTTAACAACTTCTCCAAGATGAGCATTTTAGATTCTTCACCAGACGAGCCTGAATCTCCAAGCCCTCCCAATGGATGGTTAGATCAACATGAGCAATTAAAGCCACCTCAATTAAAAGTTGATGCGCCCTTGAGGATGGTGGAAACGGCGTTTTTAGCTAGTACTGCCAGCCTAATTTGGTTTATTAATTTTTATTTTCCCTTAGGACCAGTTTTACGGATATTTTTTCCTGTACCGATCGCTTTAGTTTATCTCCGCTGGGGCAACCGTGCAGCCTGGATGTCAGCACTTACCTCTGGGTTATTACTATCAGTACTAATGGGGCCAATCCGCAGTTTACTATTTGTCATGCCCTACGCTTTTATGGGTGTACTTTTAGGAGCAACGTGGTATCGTCGTGTACCCTGGATTGCTTCTATCATCTTAGGCACACTATTGGGTACTTTGGGAGTCTTTTTTAGGCTGTGGTTGTTATCTGTGTTATCCGGTGAAGACTTGTGGATTTATTTGATTAATCAGGTAACAGAACTGACTGAGTGGATCTTTTTAAAGTTGGAATTATTAGCTGTTCCTAATGTATTTTTGATTCAATTAGGGGCGATCGCCTTAATTATATTTAATAACTTCATTTATTTATTTATAGTCCACCTAGCAGCATGGCTGTTGTTAGATCGTCTGGGAAATCCCATCCCCCGTCCGCCGCGTTGGGTGCAAGTCTTGATGGATTATGAATGATTTGATTCATATTTACACCCAAATAGAACAAGGTAAAGTATGGACTGCTAAATATCGCGGTTGTTTGCCCATTTTTGCTTGTATTTTAGGTTTTACAGAAACAGGATTGATCCCAGGAATTTCGGCAGCCGGTTGTACTCCCGCAGATCGCCAATATACTGCTTGTGCTGATGCTGAGTTTTTATATTACGGTGCTGAACACCAACCCCAATATTCCTTACCACCACTAGCTGATGGAGCGTCACCTGTACTGATTTCTCGTGCTGTGGTTGAGGCGCTGAAAATTCCTTTGTATTTGTTTAATGCTGGCTTACCCCAGTTACCTGCTACGCCAATTATTGATTTGGGTGGGGCGATCGCTCGGTGTGTAAGCGAAGGTAAAGCTATGGACTTAGCGATCGTCCATCACTTATTCCAGCAAGGATTACTCTGGGGTGAGCGTTTGGCTGCTCAAACTCCCCAGGGATATGTAATTTTAAGTGAGTGCGTTGTGGGCGGAACTACAACTGCTTTGGCAATTTTAACTGGTTTAGGAATAAATGCTGCGGGAAAAGTTAACAGTAGCCATCCTGTTTGTAACCATGAGCAAAAATGGGCAGTGGTGCAAGCTGGGCTAAACCGGGCATTTCCCCACAAAAAATTGATAATTGACCCTTTAGAACTCGTGGCAGCAGTAGGCGATCCCATGCAAGTGGTAGTAGCTGGGATGGCGATCGCTGCTAGTCGCAGTTGTGGTGTTTTATTGGGGGGTGGTACACAAATGCTGGCAGTATACGCCTTGAGTTGTGCGATCGCTCAAGCTTATAATTTATCTTGGCAACCTCACGAAGTAGTCGTCGGTACAACCCGTTGGGTAGCAGAAGACTCAACTGGTAGTACGATTGAGCTAGCCACCAATTTAGGTCAAAAAATCCCTTCCTTAATAGCGACTCAGTTGAATTTGGCTAATTCTCGTTATCCCCAACTTCAAGCTTATGAGCGGGGCTTTGTCAAAGAAGGTGTCGGCGCTGGTGCAGCTTCAATTGCCGCCCATCTTGGCCAAAATTGGCAACAAAATCAACTTTTGGCAGCTATTGAAAACCAATTTGAGCGCTTGAGCCGATTCAATAGTCAATAACAAAACTGCCTGACTCATAGAAATGACGGCAAGTTCTGGGAATATTGACTACTGAATAACTAATAAATTTAGTGGATTCTATCTCTAAGTAATTGTTCTTCTAAAGCCGCAATGCGGTTATATGCGGCTGTCAACTGGGCAGTCAGCCGTTGTATTTGAATTTCCGGTGTTAAAATTTTGTCTTTATCTTGAGGATTCATATCTAGATAAATACTATCTGTCAATACATCCTTGTGTTCCATTTCTGGATTTAAACTTATTTTCCCTTTCAACTGGTAGTGCCTACCATAATTATGTTCTAGACCATTATCTTTTGCTTGAGTGTTTGCCAAGGAACACTCTGAAAAAGTTTGAGCAACTTTAACGTCAAGCTGCTCAATTATCTGGCAGAGAGCATCTAGTTTATGGCTCAAAGCCAGAATTTGCTTTTGTAATGGTTCCATTTAAAACTCTTATACGTAAATTTTCTCTATGTTATTCAATTTAGTGACAATCTTAACAATACTTATGAATTATTTAACTTTTCAAACATTTCTGTCAGGATGCGATCGCTAAGTAATTTGTGCTATGGCGAAAACTAGTTAAAAAAATTATAACCGCCGCAAGCTACGATGGAGAAGTATCAGTAACTCAGGGCGGTTATTAAATATACAATCGTTTTAGAAAACAGCAGAAAATAACTCAAATAAGGTGGACACTATTTGCAATCATCATCTTTTGGCTTTGAGCATCTTTAAAATTCCAATAGGCACGCATATCTGGCTGTACGTTCAAAAACCTCCAAAGAATCAAACAAACTTAAATCAAAACACTTTCACAAGATGCGCCAATGAGATATGATTGCGAGGACATTAGAGCAGGAGGTACAGGCTCTAATCTCAAGGCTTTAGGTTTATGAAGCTTTAACCTTTTTGTACCTTGCTCTTAATCTAGCATTCTCTTTTTTAAACTGATTCCTGTGTTTACTAAACTTGACTAGCATTAATTTGTCGCAACAATTCGGAAATTTTTCTTAAGAATTGTCCTACTTAGTACTTCTACAGCATATTTCACGTAAATCAAGTAGGGGCATGTTGTGTCCCTACTTGCAATCTGCTGTATAAATGTTGGTAGCACCAAGTAAGGTGAAAATTTCAGAAATTGTTATTGAGCAGAGCCTCCTGTACTACTATCGCCAGTGCTAGAAGAACCACTATTAGATGTACTGTTGGACTTGTCTGCACCTTGAGGTGGAGTGGTTGTAGAGGTACTACCATTCGTGCCTGGAGTGGCACTCTTAGTAGAGGTATCACTGTTTGCGCCTGGAGTAGAAGTATTATTATCTGGGCTGCTTGAACTGGGTATCTTTCCAGGAATTGTCTGAGTTGCAGAAGGCGCTCTTTCTGTTGCAGGTTGTTGGGGTGGAACAGTAATATTAATATCTGGTGAAGAAGATGTGGCCGGAGGCGCAACCTGCTGTTGTGGAACTGGAACAGGTACTTCCCTAGTTCTTTCAATGATTGTAGTTTGTGGTTGAGGAGACGCGCTGGGGGCAGGACTACTGTTACTCGGTACAGGAACTAAAACAGGCGCAGTATTATCAACCGCTTCATTGTTGCGTTGGTTGACATACCAAATACCACCTGCAATTAAACTAACCAAGGAAGTCAGGATAATACCCAACAGTAGACCCCGCGAGGCATTGTTATTATCACGTTCAGCTAAATTAGCTTGCTGGTAGTTACGCTCATTGTTGCGACCATTTACGTAACCATTCTGGTAAGAGTTGGGATTAACAGTACTGTTATTGACTGTTTCAGTTGTTCGTGTTACCTGAGCGCGGGTGTTACCGTCTCTATCTGTATAAGTTTCTTGCCTAATCTCTCTATTTTCGTTTTCGTGATTATTAGGAATAGTCATAATTTTTGATTTCACTCCTCGATCTAAATTTTTGACAAATACAAAAGGGTTTAATTGGTTGAAAACGTTTTATATGTATCTAGAGTTTTATTTGTTAGTCAACTTTAGATATGCCAAGAATAGCCTCTTTAATTATTCATTTGTATCTATCATTTGGATGGATTTAAGACTCCATCCAAAGAATGATTGCTGAAGCTTTATTTTTGGTTTATTGGGTTGGCAGGTAACTGTTTGAAAGGCTTTTAATATAGGATTTTGTCTGAGTGATTTCAATTATCAAGATTCATCCAAATAAATATTTATTTTATGAAGATTGGGCTAATTTTTGTTGAAGTAAATATTAGCAATTCATAAAGTACAAGTGAAATCACCGTATTAAGGTAGTGCATTAAAATCAAGCGATGACATACTCAAAGTGAGATTTGCTGACAAAGAAAAATTTGCATCTTATCGCCAACGCCGATTTAACCGCAATAAATTTTTGATTTTTTGACACAGCTTTTGTACAATAGATCTAGACTTTGGTGAATATCTTGATGAAGTTGATCTTCTTGAATAGCGTGATGCA
Organism: Chroococcales cyanobacterium; assembly: GCA_038259655.1. GTDB lineage: Bacteria > Cyanobacteriota > Cyanobacteriia > Cyanobacteriales > Nostocaceae > Halotia. The sequence goes on along the minus strand of JBBSOP010000053.1, from coordinate 4,629 downwards.
GAAGCAGTTGTTTGAGTGCTAAAATCTCCTTCTAGCTCTGCGGCTTTGTTTAAATCTGAAGCGGCTCGATATTCATATCCTAGTTGAGAGCAAACTAACCCTCGGTATTTATATGCTTCAATGTAATGAGGATTCAGACGAATCGCTTTTGTAAAGTCTGCGATCGCTTCTGAATATCTTCCTTGAGTTGCATTCTCTACTCCCCAGTTGTAAAAAGTTTCTGCATCCCAACGATTGACAGAGATTTTGATGGGATTTGTCGGATTTGTTGGTGAAGAGTTATTTTCAGTAGATACAGGTGCGGATGCAGATGGAAGTTCAGACTTAAGCGTGTTGTAAGCCGCGTTAATTTTTTTGATTTTTGACTCGGCTTCTTGTTTTTGCTTCTGGTCAAAAAAGCGATCGGGATGCCAAGTTTTAACTAGCTGACGATAAGCGCGCTTTATCTCTACCTGGGATGCACTCGGTGTTAACCCCAGAATTTCATAAGCATGATTGATGTCAAGGCGATCGCGCATACTGGAAATAGGCAACTATGTAAATCCATGTTAACTATTCCTGTACTTCCTCTTGGGTCAAACCAAACGCCTCATAGCGGCTACCACTGGGATGGTAGTAGCCGCCGCTTCTTTGAAGGTTGGTATTATCGCGTAACTTTACCTGATATTAGGCAAACCTTCGCCTTCATGTACTCCATCGAAGATCCTGTCGGCGGTAAACCCTATAGTGGTGGTGCAGCCCAAGTTCTCGGCCCCAATGATGAATATTTGTGTCGTACTTTTCCTGATGTGAAAACATTTTGGGGTAGTCGAGATGTTCTCGGCTTGGGTCATTGGGGTAAAACCAACCTCAATAGCCAAGCCCTATACCTCTTACCAGCAGAGTTTGAGCGTCATATTCAAGAAGGTTATCAAGCTACAACTACCTTAAATCAGGGGATAATTTGCGATCGTGCTACTAATAGCTATTGCCGTTGGTTCTATGAAATTCAACCTGTATACTTTTGGGGAGACCAAAACAATATTCAGCAATCAACCGCTGGCTGGCTATCATTTTTACAAATTTTTGAGCCTGGATGGCAAATATTAATGGCTCACGGCTTAGCTAGCGGCTGGATTGATTGGAATGGCAAAATCTATGAATTTACTAACGCCCCAGCCTATGGAGAGAAAAATTGGGGTGGTGCTTTTCCTCAAAAATGGTTTTGGATAAATTGTAATAGCTTTGATCATGAACCAGACTTAGCATTAACTGCTGGTGGTGGACGGCGCGGCGTGTTGTGGTGGATGGAATCGGTAGCCATGATTGGCTTGCATTATCAAGGTAAGTTTTATGAATTTGTTCCCTGGAACTCAACAGTGAAATGGAACATTCAACCTTGGGGTAGATGGCAAATGCAAGCACGTTCTTTAGAGTATGAAATTGAGTTAACAGGAACTACGCATTTACCTGGGACACCTTTGCGTGCGCCAACGACAAATGGTCTGTTATTCTGTTGTCGGGATACCATGCAAGGACAGCTAGATTTAGAACTAAGAAAATTCAGTGGTAAACAATCTCAAACAATCCTCAAAGCCCAAAGTTCTCTTTGTGGCTTAGAAATAGGTGGCGATTCTTGGGATAATTCTTGGCAATCTAACTAAAACTACTGCTATTATTATATTGCTTTGTAATTGGGGCTGTAGCTCAGCTGGATAGAGCGAGCGCCTCCTAAGCGCTAGGTCGCCGGTTCGAATCTGGCCAGTCCCGTCTTCAAAACATACATTAAAAATTAGTCAGAATTTTTGAGGAATTATCTGATCTAGTGTAGGATAATTCATCAAATAGAACTAATAACGTTAATGTGGGATTAAACGTGCATTAACAAAAAATCCGAATTAGTACTTGGGTAAATTTGACAAAAATCTGCTACCCTACAATAGTTGTTTATATTTTTTCAGAGAAAATTTTGTCTTAGCGATGAAGCCGTAGAGCCTTGAAAAATAATTTATTGTTTACAGGCAAATCATTTCGGTTTATGGTTCTTGCCTTACCGCTGTTAATGTGGTTAGGAGCAAAAGAAGCACAAAACGAATACAAGCAACCGCAAGCAGTAGTAGTGTTGGGCGGTTCAACAAAAAATCTAGAGCGAGAAAGGTTTACAGCCAAGTTTGCTCGGCAGTATCCAAATTTACCAATTTGGATTTCTGGAGGTAGTCCACCTAGATCCACCCAAAAGGTGTTTGCTAAAGCTGGCATTGATCCCAAACGCTTACATTTGGATTATGAAGCTGTAGATACTGTTACAAATTTTACTACCTTAGTAGATGATTTGCAAGCTCGCGGTATTAAGAGCGTTTATTTAATTACTTCAGATTTCCACATGCGCCGGGCTTGTGTCATTGGTGAGATAGTTTTAGGTAGTCGCGGTATTAAATTTCAATCGGTAGCAGTTCCTTCAGCAACCCGGTCTGAACCTGTGGAAAAATCTATCCGTGATGGTGCTAGAGCTTTTCTTTGGGTAGCTACTGGTTACACTGGTGCGAATGAGGGGAGAAACAAGCACTAAATTGAAATACAATAACTCAAAAATCAAGTGGTCAAAATAGTTTTGAGGATTTGTAGTCAAGACTTTAGTGCTGAGAAGAGAAGGACTAAAGTCCTGACTACGAACTTATTTATGTTTTTACCCATCTTGTTTTGCTATTTCTTGCACCAGAACATACGGCTGTAGGATGAGGGTATGAAATCGATTATGGCTTTGTTCAAGTCCGCCCAGGGCATTAGTATTCCATTCTCCTATCTGTACTTCTGAAGGTTTAGCAATTAATTGCTGATCAATCCACTGTTGTACTAATGCAATATTATCACCAGCGATCGCTACTCCTACATCTAGCAAATCTAAATCCGGCGCTACTACAATTACCGCATCACGTTGTACGTGAGGAATTAGCCAATCCCACTCTGCTTCATCTAGGATTTCAGTTAATTCTGCTCTTAAATCCGACATAACTCCCTATTTTTTATTTATCTACGGCTGATTTTACATTAGTCCAGATGTTGAAACTGCTGATTCTGCAAATTTCTAACTAAACTTCTGCTTTCATCTCGTCAATTTCAAACAAAGATACAATTACTCCAGCAATAGGAATAGAGATAAAAATACCTAACAAACCTGCAACTCTCGCCCCTATTAACAAAGCAAAAAATACCACTACAGGATTCAAATTGAGTGCATCTTGCATAACTCGTGGTGCAATTAAGTTGTCTTGTATTTGTTGAAGTACGACACAAGCTGCTAATACTTTTAATGCCAGCCAGACATTTTGAGATAACACTACTAGAGTGATTGTACTAACTCCTAATGTCGCTCCGATACCTGGAATTACGTCTAGGATGCCAACTATTAAAGATAATATCAAAGCAAAAGGTACTTTTAATAACAAGAAAACCAGGAAAGTCGAAATTGTTAAAAATAATGTGAGTAACAATTGACCACGAAAAAAACCTAAAAAACTACGTCTGAGTATACGAGTAAATCTAGCGCGGCGCTCTGTTGGCACTATTTGGAGGATGAAGTCCCAAAGTTTTTCTCCATCCAATAACATAAAAAATGCCACAACTGAAATTAAAATAAACGTTACAAAATTAGTCAAAAATTGTTGCAAAATAGCCAAACCAGTCACTAGAGAAGATATGGCTTGATTTCGCAATTGTTCTTCAATTACACTTAAATCTATTTGAAGATTACGTTTTTGAAAAACTTGTTCTAATTGATCTAATAGAGGTGCTAGAGAACTTAAAAAAACAGATATACTATCAATTAACTGTTGTCCCTGAGACAAAACTCCTAAACCCACAGTAATAATTATGCTCCCGATGATGATGACGCTAGTTAAAAAAACCACAATAACTGCGATGCTTCGGGGCAAGAAACGCTGCAACCACCGTACAGGATAACTGAGTAAAAAAGCCAAAATTGTGGCAAATGTAAAAATAACTATGACCGCTTCAAAGTAAGCTAAAAGCTGAACAATAGCCCAGCCAGAAGCAACCAATAGTAAAAAGCGGACTAGTGCCAAATTGTTCAACCGATTCCAAATATTCTTGGCTTTGAAGCCTCTCATATTTCATTTTAAAAAGTTAGATAAGTAGTATGTGCTTAATAGTAATTTTTAGGCACAAAGTTTCACTTGATTGCTCAAGTGAGTTGATCTCCAACTTTATAGGAGACAAGTGGCGATCGCTACCTCCCTAAAGCATATTTCCTTATCGCCCTAAATCGTGCATCTGATTAATTACTGTTGTACATGTTTGTGTCACCGCTTCCAGTTCCTCTTTATTTGTCGAACTAGGAGTAGCAATCAAACTGCCAATCCTGATAGTAATAGGAACTGCATGAGGTCTTGCCGAACCTTTTACTAAAATTTTCTCAGTACCCCACACACTAACTGGTAATAAAGGTGCTTTCGCCTTGGCCGCCAACAATGCGGCCCCTCTTTTAGGGTCTGTAACTCTGCCATCTGGGGTACGAGTACCTTGTAAGAAAACACCCACAGCCCAACCATTATTGAGATATTCTAGAGCTGAACGGATGGCAGTGCGATCGGCACTTCCTCTGCTGACTGGGTAAGCGCCATACAATTTAAT
>JBBSOP010000052.1:0-15949 GCA_038259655.1 Chroococcales cyanobacterium | reverse complement strand
CAGTTTCGTCAACATCACGGGCTACCTCCAAAGAATTGGAGAAAACATCATCAAAATCAGCAAAATCAACTGTTTCAGGCTTCACGAAATAAAAATTTGCAATTAATCAATAATCGCTCTCAACTGGGAGATTATATACCTTTCAATCTTGGCTAAAAGTTTTAACTGTTTTTGGGCTTTGTCAATTGCTGAATTATTGATTGTACTGCCAAAGCCAATAAACCGATTGCCACTATCCCAAAGATCCCACTTCCTAAGGCAAACACGCCTACAACTAGAGTACGCACAGCAGAGGAAATTCTCAGCGTTAATACGTTATCTGAATGAATCGGTTTAGTGGCAAAATTGGTAGCGATCGCAATCATCACTGAGTATACTGCAAAACCTAATCCTCCTGAAATCACTGCTCCAGTGACACAGCGTAACAAACTTGGTGGAGTTTCTGTTTGTGGTGTTAAATTTGGGTCGTTCATTTTAAAATGGGGCATCCCTTCGGGAATTAAAAATTAAAAATTAAAAATTGAATTAATCAATTTTTAATTGAGCGGAGCATGGGGCATTATACTGAAGATACTATCTGAATGCCGTGTGTACTCATTTTAGTTACGAATAATTCTAAATCTTTGTCAGGAATTGCTTCTCTAATTTTTAATTTAACTGCTTGTGCTTGTTGTTCAGACTCTATAAGTGCAAAAACTGTCGGCCCTGAACCAGACATCATTGTTCCTAAAACTCCTGGTTGATTGGCAAATAGTTCTCGCAGTTGCAGAACTTGGGGATATTCTGGCAAGACTACACGCTCTAAATCATTGTGCAGTTTTTGGGCAATTTCTGTGACATCCTTTTTCAGGATAGCTTTGACCATTTCCCCGGAATGGACTTTACTAGCACGCGCTGTTAAACTATCGTTTTTCAAATAAGAACTACCAAACTGCTGACGATAGGTTTTGTATGCCCAAGCGGTAGAAACTTCTAAGCTGCGATATTTAGCTAATACTATATATATATGATCTAAATTCGGTAAAGGAGCAAGTTGTTCACCTCTACCTGTAGCGATCGCTGTACCACCAGCTACACAAAATGGTATATCTGAACCTAGAGTAGCGCCCAGTTCTGCTAATTCTGACTGAGTTAATCCCAATTTCCACAGTAAATCTATCCCTACCAAAACTGCTGCGGCATCTGTGGAACCTCCTGCTAACCCAGCAGCTACAGGAATATACTTTTTGATATTAATTTCTATACCCCCATAAGTACTAAATGCTTCGGGAAATTGCCTTACCATTAATTCTGCTGCCCGATATGCCAAATTACTCTTGTCTGTGGGTACTTGTGGATGGTTGCAATGAACGCGGATAGTTTCAACGCTAAGGGAACGCACTTCAATTTGGTCAGCTAAGTCAATACTTTGGAGAATCATGGCTAACTCGTGATAACCATCAGGGCGATCGCCAATTATTTCTAAGTATAAGTTAATTTTGGCAGGAGCAGTTAAGGTGTAGGAACGCATAACAGTTATCAGTTATCAGTTATCAGATTTGCTAGTGTTACCCATTGCTGAGTGCTGAGGTCTTCAGCCCTAACTTGGGGATTTATTTCTAATTGTTCCAGTAAGTGGGTCAGGCGATCGCGTTCGATGACTGATTGTAAATTATTTCGTAACATTTTGCGTTTGGCTGCAAACCCTAATTTTAGTAAGTTTTCAAATTTTCTGGGGTTAATGGCTGGCGTTGCTATTTGTCGAGGATATAACCGCACGACTGCTGAATCTACTTTTGGTGGTGGCTGAAATGCACTTGCGGGTACTGTACAAATTAATTCACACTCAGCTAAATACTGCACCCGCACACTTAAGGCTCCAAAAGTTTTTGACCCTGGTTTAGCATATAACCTTTCTGCTACTTCTTTTTGTACTAGTAGGACTATCGAGTCGAAGGGTTCTAGATTAGGGTTGGCGATGGTTCCCAATAGTTTTTCAATAATTGGCCCTGTGATGTTGTAGGGAATATTAGCTACTACTTTATTAGGCTTTTGAAAATTGGGGAATGCGGCTAAATGAGATGGTAAATCTAGGGTGAGAAAATCTCCTTGTAACAGTAAAAAATTTTCAGTTTTACCGAGTTGCTTTGCTAGGAGTTTGCACAAATCAAAGTCTATCTCTACTGCAACTAAAGATTGCACCAAAGGTAATAAACGACGTGTGAGAATGCCTGTACCTGGGCCGATTTCTAAAATGCGATCGGTTGGCTGACATGCTGCGGCCTTGACAATTGCGTCTAATGCCTTTTCACTTTTGAGCCAATGCTGAGCAAAGAGCTTGCGCGGTCGTACCATTGATTTTCCTTAATATATCTAGTTTTCAGGTTTTTGCAAAAAACACGTTTCTTACTTTTTTCTTACTTTTAACTGTAAATTTTTAATACTCTTACTGGTATTTTGTTTGACTAAAGTAGTTTTTTATGGTAAAAGAGCCTTGTTTCGAGAATAGCGATCGCTTCATTGTAAAATTTCTATGATTTATGCACAGGATATATTAACATAATATCCGTGTTATTATGTTAAATTATGATAGTGTCATTCAAAGGCAAAGGTACTGAAGATATTTTTGATGGAGACGATTCAAAAAAGGCTCGAAAGACTTGCCCTATCAACCTCTGGCATATTGCTCAAAGGAAACTAGACCAACTCAACGCAGCTATTTCTTTGGATGACATGAAAATACCGCCAGGCAATAAATTAGAAACTTTAAAAGGTGAGAGAAAAGGACAGCATAGTATTCGGATTAACGAGCAGTATCGAATATGCTTTATGTGGACAGTCGAAGGGGCTTATGAAGTTGAAATAGTAGATTATCATGATTGAGGTAAGCAGCAGTGAGATTTCCTAAATATCGTCCTCCTAATCATCCTGGAGAAATTTTACTAAAAGATTTTTTAGAACCTCTGGCAATATCACAAGCCGAACTTGCTGGAGCAATTCATGTTCCTTATCAGCGTATCAATGAACTTGTAAATGGCAAGCGAGGCGTGACACCAAGTACTGCTTTGCGATTAGCAAAATTTTTTGGGAATAGTGCGGAGTTTTGGTTAAATCTACAACAAAATTGTGAACTATACCACGCTTTTAAACAAGAGGAAAAAGAACTTAATAGAATACTAAAATTTGCACATAAAGAACAAGCTACTTAATTTTTTAATCACTTTGACATAGCCTGCGGTAGGCTACTATTAAAAATTCAATTTTCAGGCAAATAAACCATAAGGTGTGCGAAAATACCCAAAATAATACCTAAAAAATCATGTTAGACACACCTTGAGACACTATTTGGATTGTTACCGATGAAATGCCTCAAATATCCATACCTGAAGGCGTTAAAGGTGGAACTACTACACGGGGAAGTTGGGGAGACGAACCCACAAGAGACGCTAATCACAAAATGGTAGGAGATGCCGTTAAAGTTAGCGCTGATAAATTAGAGCAAAACATGACTAGCTTTTTGCAAGTCGTAGGACGCTTATTTAGTCGTGCAGAACAGCAAGCAAATTCTAAAATGCAGCTAGAAGAAATTGAGTTATCAGTAGAAATTAGCGGCGAAGGCGAAGTTAAATTAATTGGTAGTGGTGCAAAAGCGAGTGGGAAAGGTGCAATAAAGCTCACCTTCAAACGGCAAGAACCAAAGTGAGATGTTACTCCGCGCCTCTGCGTGAAAAAAATCATCTTGCCCTAACACCAAAAAATTTGGCACAATAAACCAAAATCCCCACTACCAAGTCAAAAACCATGCCCACGACTGGTACAACCCTCCGCAATCGCTATAAAATCATCAAAATCCTGGGAAGTGGCGGATTTGGCGACACTTATTTAGCAGCAGACCTAGACCTACCCAACCAACCCCAGTGCGTAGTCAAACACCTCAAACCCAACTCCGACCCAGCAGTATTACAAATCGTTAGAAGATTATTTGATAGCGAAGCTCAAGTTTTATACCGCTTAGGTAATGATAGCGACCAGATACCACGATTATTTGCCCACTTTGAAGAACAAGGTGAATTTTATTTAGTCCAAGAATTTGTAGATGGCGAAGACTTAAGCCATGAAATCAGTCCTGGTAAGCGATTGAGTGAAAAAGAAGTCACAAGACTACTACAAGAAATATTAGAAGTATTAGTAGTAGTTCACAAAAAAAATATTATCCACCGCGACATTAAACCCCCAAACTTAATGCGTCGCCGTCAAGATAGCAAGATAGTGCTGATTGACTTTGGTACAGTCAAAGAAGTTAACACCATGATGGTGAATCCTCAAGGTCAAACTAGTGTTAGCGTGATTATTGGGACTAATGGCTATATGCCAAATGAACAAGCAGCCGGACAACCAAAGTTAAGCAGCGATGTTTATGCCGTGGGGATGTTAGGGATTCAAGCTTTAACTGGGTTACAACCCCACGAATTACCAAAAGACCCAACTAATGGCGAAGTGATTTGGCGTAATTGGGCAAATGTCACTGAGAACCTGGCAGGTGTTTTAAATAAGATGGTGAGTTATCACTTTCGGGATAGATACCCGTCAGCAGTGGAAGCGTTGCAAGCACTCAAACCGTCAAGGCCACAACAGCGACAGCGACAACCAACACCGCCAACCGTACCAACACCATCGCCAGCACCTACACCAACAAAAATCATCACCCCTTGGTCACGACGAAAGGTAATTCAAACTGTTGGCTTTGGGGGAGTTGGGTTGGGTTTGGCAATTTTAGTATCGCGCCTATCGCAGTCTGATTCAGGAGATATCGATAAAACACCAATAAAAAGTTCTAGTACTGCGTCTTCTGCTTCCTCAAATAGCTTACAAACTTTTCAATTTGAAACCGTCGCGGTGAATGCACAAGGAAACATTACCAACCGCCGTAATGGGGAAGCGAAATATTTTGAAGAAGACTTGGGGAATGGTGTCACTTTGGAAATGGTGCAGATACCAGGGGGAAACTTTACGATGGGTTCACCCGAAGGAGAAGCAGAGAGAGATAAAGATGAAAGTCCACAGCATCAAGTTACAGTACCTCGGTTCTTTATGGGGAAATATGCAGTTACCCAAGCACAGTATCAAGCAATTATGGGGACAAATCCTGCAAATTTCAAAGGTGAGAAACGACCTGTAGAAACAGTAAGTTGGGATGATGCAGTAGAATTTTGTCAAAAGTTGAGTCAAAAGACAGGAAAAACCTACAGACTACCCAGTGAAGCCGAATGGGAATATGCTTGTCGCGCAGGAACAACTACGCCGTTTTATTTTGGTGAAACAATTACCACCGATTTGGTTAATTATAACGGTGGCTTTCCTTACGGCTCTGCACCCAAAGGTGAATATCGTAAGCAAACAACAGATGTAGGAGAATTTCCGCCTAACTCTTTTGGTTTATACGATATGCATGGTAATATATATGAATGGTGTGAAGATGTATATAATGACAATTACCAGGGTGCGCCGAGAGATGGTAGTGCGTGGTTGACTAGTAAAGATAATGACATAAAGCTGCTGCGTGGCGGCGGTGGCTGTGGCGTGAGGATTCCCTTGCCCTTTACACTCTTCCCCTTTTGCCCTTTGCCCTTCTTATTCTTTACCCTTCTTCACTCGCCGCCGTAGGCGGTTAAAAATTTTTTCAACAAAGTTGTATTTTGATATCAAAATAATTATACACTACATTTAATCAGATTTCTCACTTAGTTTGAGAATTTGAGGATGGGGCAGGTCGATTTTAGCTGCTGCGTGGCGGTAGTTGGATCAACAACGCGAGGAATTGCCGTTCTGCCAATCGCAATAGGAACGCGCGCGCGAATCGTAACAACAATGTTGGTTTTCGCGTGTTGGCGGTGGCTGTGGCGTGAGTACTCCCCAAAGTCAGAGTCGGTAAGTGGGAATTTATCGAGCGTACACCAGGGAGTCCAGACCTGAACCAGCGAGGAAGGCGACAACCTCCGAATATAAAACCGGGTCGGATAGCTTGGTAGGTTGCAAAACCGAAGACTTGTCCGACTCACCAAAATCACCCGTAGGTTGGGTTGAACGAAGTGAAACCCAACATTTTTCGCATCATCTCCATAGCATTTGTTGGGTTTCGCAAAGCCTCAACCCAACCTACGAGCTACTCTTTGCCGATATTTGAATCAAATATCAAGTCTTCCCCTGTACCCCACATCACATCATACATTCCCTGACGAACTGAACGATGAAAGCTGGAATATTCCCAATCCTTTGGAGCTTGCACCAAACCATGTTTTACAGGATTGTAGTGAATATATTCAACATGATTTTGAAAATCTACCTCATCTCTAATTAAATGTTCCCAAAAACGACGTTGCCAAATTGCTCGTTCTTGTTTTCTTTGCCGAGAAACACATACATCTTCTTGTGATAGAATATCGCATTGACGACTGAAATAGCTTTTAATTAAACGCCAACGAGTAGAAAAATCACAATCTTCTGCTGGTAAAGTCCAAATACAATGGAGATGATCAGGCAATAAAACAAAAGCATCAATGATAAACGGGTGTTGTCGTATTACATACCGAAAAGCATTCCTTAATAAAACCACATTGGTAGGTAAGCAGAATAATCTTTGTCTGTTATACGCAACAAGAGTAAAAAAGTAAGTACCACCTTTAGTTATTGCTCGGCGATATTGCATTTGTTACGATTGCTTGATTCTAATTGATATAAATGTAGGTTGGGTTGCGCTGCGCTTAACCCAACTTCTAGATTAAAATAAAATATTAAGCAATATTGAACAAGCATAAAACCGAGTAAACACCTATTAATGTTGGGTTTCACTTTGTTCAACCCAACCTACGCCAGAACCTACTTAACTCAAACTCTGAAGTTTCGCTTCATTAAATTCAATACCCCGACGCGCAAAATATTTATGAATGTTGATTTGCACAAATAAGTCTTTGAGTTCGTCAGCAATCTCTTGGGGTGGGTTTCCAGATAAAGCGATCGCAATTAAACGTTCGGCGGTGTGAATTTCACCACAGTCAATTCCCAGAGTTGCGGCACTACGATGCAATACTGAACGAGTTGGTTCTGCTGCCAAATCACCTGCAATTAACTCTGCTGCCGATCTTTCTTGTTCAAAAGCTTGCCTGGACAATTGGGAAGCTAAAGGTAAGTCACCTTTAAGTTTAGCAACCTGTGCCATTTCCGCTAAATTCATTGCTTGTTGGTGTAACTCTTGAATTTGACTCATTTTTTTACTATGAACACTAAAGGGTTACTGAACTCAACAACCACGATATATGCTGGCAATGTGCCATCTGTGGGGCTAACCTGCTCAAGTTTTTGTTTCACTCTGGCTTTAATTCGGCTGTCGTCACCCTTACGTATACCTGAAACTTCCAGTCGTACTGCATTTTGAAATGGTAGTTCATCGTTCTTGCCTAACCAGTAATCAAATCCTGTTCCTCTACGAGAGCGTTCGATGACTGTATAGTTGGTGAGTTCTTGTATGACTAAAAAAGCGATTCCGTAGGCTGCCTGTTCTGTAGTATATTCGCTGTCGTTCCAACAGCGCAGCATTTGCCCGGTGACTTCTTGCCAATACAGTTGAAAGACAGTCGTAAATTCTCCTTCAATTTTAAGTTCTATACCCTGAATATAACCTTGTTGGCTTAAGCAGACGGCACAGGCTTCTGCCAATGCTGCACCAAATGCTGGGGTAATGGCGGGTAATCCTTCCTTGAGTTTAGTAATTACCAATTTCTTCGAGTTGCAATTCATCGAATAGCTTTTTCCCCATTATCTGTTACGACAGTGACAAGCGATCGCCTGCTCATTGTCAACACAAATTTTGTGCGATCATCACAATAGTCCGTGAGATTACTATCCATCCTCAATGTCCTTTGATAACCTGTGTAAACTCCTATCCGAAAAACATCCCATTACCTTCGCCAGTTGGGTATTAGGAACACCACAAACTAACGTCACAATCCTCAAAACCGAATTGAGCATTGAACCGATACGTGCAGATTACGTCACATTCTTACAACTCCAAGAACGCATTCTCCATCTAGAATTTCAAACCAAACTAGAATCCACACCACCCTTACCCCTGCGAATGCTCGATTATTGGGTAAGGTTGTATCGGTTGTATCGTCTACCAATCACGCAAGTTGTCGTACTATTACTTCCCCCCGCACCAGGAACAGTAATTGAAACAGTGTTCAACGTCGAGACTACCCATCATGAATATCGAGTAATTCGCTTATGGGAGGAAAACCCCCAAGCTTTCCTAGATAACCCAGCTTTATTACCATTAGCACCACTAACAGCCACCACTCAACCACAAGCTTTATTGCAACAAGTGGTAGAACGAGTCAATCAACTTGAGCTAAGACAACGACCACAAATCTCTGCCTACACCCAAATCTTGGCAGGGTTAAAATACAAAAAAGACTTGATTAGAAACTTATTTCGGGAGGATATGATGCGCGAATCAGTGATTTATCAAGACATTCTCGCTGAAGGGGAACAAATAGGCGAACAACGCGGACGGCTAGCAGAAGGGCGATCGCTCGTTCTCAGACTTCTTACTCGTCGTGTGGGAGAATTATCTTTACCATTGCTAGGACGAATTGAAATACTCTCTTTAGAAGAACTAGAAAATCTAGGGGAAGCATTATTAGATTTTCAGGCGATCGCAGATTTAGAAACTTGGTTAAACACATTAGAATAGTAGAGACGTTACCTTGTAGCGTCTCTAAGTTTGAATTATTAGATCAAAATCTGACGACTTAAAATACTCATTACCTCACCTGGGTTGGCGGTAGGTAGCAGTGGACTCCAGTCTCCCACACTGGCGTAGCCAATTACCTGCAAATAGTGAATTGTGCTGGTAACAGCTTTGGGAGAACCAATCAATAGATGCTTAATCGGTTCTCTTTTGGGAAATGACTGTTGGGAAGATTGATTGAGAGTAGGTGAATCTTCGCCACGCAGGTACTGTTCTAACTTGGATTGGGCGGATTTTAGTAATTGTGCCATCATTGTATTTGTCTCCTGATATGGGGGCTAGATAAAGGCGATCGCATTCTTCTTTCCGGGATTAGGCGATCGCTTTTATCATGCTTATATATTAATGTATAAATTTATACTTGTCAACTATGAATTTAAAAATTATTGTTAATAATTCCCAAGTTTTAACGAAAACCCAGAACCCCGACTTCTTTAAGAAGTCGGGGTTCTGATAATCATGGTTGTAAATCATATTTGCTCTTTCACCCAAGCACGGAACGCTTTCATGGTCGCGTTTCTACCATCAGTTTTGCTCCGGTTCAAATATTCAGGAATTACTTGAGTAATAGGTAAACTAGGAAAAATAGAACTAGTAAAAGACTTTATATATTTACCATTAGTCAAAACGTTAATTTCTAGCTTATTGCCATTCCAGCGCCATAATTCTGGAACTCCCAATACCTCGTAATTATTAAATCGAGTGCGAGAGGTAATATCAATTTCAATTACTAAATATGGGGGTGGATCAACTGTTAAATCGATTCTATCCTTACCTCGAACAGCAGCTTCGTTTTGGATGTAAAAACAATCATCTGGTTCTACACCTGCATCCATCTTTTCTTGGTCAAAAGTTGTAGAACCTAAACTCCAAAAATCAATGTCGAGTTCTTCTAAAAGAACTTTTACTAAATCCCCAATAATAACTTTAGCTACCTCATGCTCTGGTAATGGAGCCATTATTTCCAACACTCCTTGACTGTAAGATATTCTCGAATTGCGATTTTCTCCCAATTCTGCCAAAATATGTTTATATCCTGACCAAGATATATTTTTAATCAGTAACTGATGACCAGCAGGTACAATTAGTTGGTTGAGTTCAAGTAACATAACCTTCCTCGCTTCTACGGTTAATCTAACTAATACCAACTTCAACACACTTTAATTTTGATATGAAGCCAGCAATAAATTCTAAGTTTTAGATAACGGTTTTCTGGTAGATGAAATACACCACTCTAGCTCTATCTTACACACAACCTAGAAGCGCTATATTAGCTTAAAATTATCAATATATAGGTTGATGCAATTACCATGACAGCCATTACAGTCAACTTCAACCCCATCATAAAATTCACCGACGATCAATTTTATCAATTGTGTCGAGAAAATCCTGATGTTAAATTTGAGCGCAACGCTAAGGGAGAAATCATTATTATGCCACCCACAGGAGGAGAAACAGGAAACCGCAACTCAGAAATAAATGCTGATTTTGTGATTTGGAATCGTCAAACTCAACTAGGTGTATGTTTTGACTCTTCCACCTGTTTTAAACTCCCTAACGGTGCAAAGCGTTCTCCTGATGTTGCTTGGATACGAAAAGATAGATGGGATGCACTTACACCCGAACAAAAAGAGAAATTCCCGCCGATTGCCCCAGATTTTGTTTTAGAGTTAATGTCACCAACTGATAGCTTGCAAGAAACACAAGCCAAAATGCAAGAATATATAAATAATCAAGTCAAGCTGGGTTGGCTAATTAATCGCAAAACTCAACAAGTTGAAATATATCGCCAAAACAAGTCAGTAGAAATCTTGCAATTCCCCACAGAACTATCAGGAGAAGATATCTTACCGGGTTTTATTTTAAATTTACGAATAGTCTGGGAATAAATAGAAATTACCTGCGCGATTCTGGTTGATTCACGGGAATTTCAATTATAAATTCGCTTCCCTGTCCAGGTGTTGAGTTACAAGATAAATTTCCTAAATGTTTCTCTACTACAATCTGGTAACTAATAGATAATCCTAATCCTGTACCTTTACCAATAGCTTTGGTAGTAAAGAAAGGGTCAAATAATTTTGAAAGTATCTTTTCAGGTATTCCACGGCCATTATCTGCAATTTTGATTGCTACCCGATTACTATTGAGGACTTCAGTACAAATGCGAATTTGTCCTTGTTCACCTACAAAAGACTCTTCTAAAACATCAATAGCATTACTAAAAAGATTCATAAATACCTGATTCATCTGACCAGGATAGCACTCAATTAGGGGAAGTCTGCCATATTCTTTAATCACCGCAATTTCTAGATGATTTGGTTTAGCTTTCAAGCGGTTTTGTAAAATCATCAAAGTACTGTCGATGCCTTTATGAATATCCACTTGCTTAAATTCAGCTTCATCAAGGCGAGAGAAGTTACGCAACGATAGGACAATTTCACGAATGCGCTGGGTTCCTACCCGCATGGACTTGAGGAGTTTAATTAAATCTTCCTTAAGGAAATCAAGTTCAATATCTGCGATTTCTGCTTGAATTTCTTCTGGAGGATAAGGAAAGTGTAATTGATAAAGTTCTACTAGTCGCAACAAATCTTTAGCATATTCACTGGCTGGAATTAGATTACCGTGAATAAAGTTAACCGGATTATTGATTTCATGGGCAACCCCTGCAACCATACTACCTAGTGAGGACATTTTCTCACTATGGATGAGTTGGCCTTGAGTGCGTTGCAGTTCGCGTAGAGTGTTTTCTAAATTTTCGGCTTGTTGTTGCAGTTGAATTTCGGCTTGTTTCCGTTCGGTGATATCAGTTGATACACCCAGAATTTGCATGACTTTTCCATCGTCAGCGCGGTTAAATGGCGTTTCTCGACTGTAGAACCAGCACCATTCACCATTAGCTTGTCTTACTCGAAATTCCAAGTCAAAAATATCGCCATCTTTGGCGGTAAGAAACTTTTGTAAGTGAGTTACAACTTTTTCCCAATCATCTGGATGAGTAATTTTAGGTAGAAGTTGTGTTCCCATCTGCTGAATTGCTTCATGGGAGTAGCCGAGAATCTTAGCGAGTTCATGATTTGCATAAACATTGCGCTGTTCTTCTAAATCGAAAATATAGAGAATATTAGGAGAAGAATCTGCAATACGTTGAATGAAGTGTTGGCTGGCTTTGAGCGCTGCTTCGGCTTGTTTACGTTCACGAATGTCACGAGTAATTGTCGCCATACACAAAGGTTCACCAGTCTCAGGACTTTTAACTATAAACACGTTGTAATCAACTGGAATTGCTTCTTCTGTTGGCAGGTATCGGAAACGATATTCGCCTTGCCATAAACCATGTTTCATAACACTAGGCAAAATACGTTGCTGCATATCTTCTCTATCTTCAAGTAAGAAGAAATCAACTACATTGATACTTTGAAGAGCTTCTAAACTCTCGATACCAACTAATTTTCTACCAGCTTCGTTAAGAAATATCGGTTGTCCCTCTAAGGTGGCAAAACCAATAAAATCACTGCTATTTTCAATCAAGGAAACGAAGGTCTGCCGTTCTTGTTCAGCTTGCTTGCGTTCTGTAATGTTAGTTACTGTAACCACGAGTTGAGAAATGCGTGAGGCTGTGTCTAGAAGAGGCATGATATTTAAAAGCCACCAAGTCTCCTCGTTATTAGTGCAGAAAGATTCCTCAAAGAATATACTTTTGCCCGACTTGATACATGCGTTGTAGCGTTGGCGATAGTGATGTGCTACATCGGCAGGTAGTGCCTCTGCAATTGTTTTTCCTAAGAAAGGTTTCAGAGGAATAGGACTGATAGCAAGGATAGCTGGATTAAACTTAACGTAACGAAACTCTGCCCCATCATCTAAAACATCTAAGACATAGATGCCGTAATCTACACCTTCCCAAATGCTGTGCAAAAACTGTGCCTGTTCTTGAAGTTCTTGCTCTGTTTGTTGGCGATCGCTCTCCAAACGCGCTACTATCTGACGTAGTTCTATCAGTTCCTGTTGAAGAGATTCATAAGTATTTTTATCTACAGTAATCAGATGATGAGCCATAGTTTTGCTACCGACCAACTAGAGTGTCTGAAGTTGACTTCAGTATCTATGTTGCCCAATCTCAACTAAAGATAATCAATTATTGAGTAATATTTTATCCTTCTGCTCGGTTGGTAAGCTTGTAGAACCACTATATCTCTTGATTCATCAATTCACCTAATTGATGCTTAATTAATAGCCCTTTTAAAGTCGCATTTTCAGATTTTAACGCTATATTTTCAGCTTCTAATTCACTAATTCTTTCTTTAAAAGCTTCTTTAGTTGTACCTTGTCTATGAATAACCACTTCTCGATAAATTTCTAAATTAGTATCTTCATTCATCCACCTTTGATAAGTCCTAGTATGCTCTTGGACTGTATGACCCATATAATCAGCCATTGTCTTGATAGGGACTCTCAATCGATGACCACGTATCCCATAAGCATGGCGCAAATCATAAGGTCTAAAGCCAATATTAGAAGTTCTAAATTTAATATGAATTTTGGCAGTTTTATTACTTAGGCTTCCTTCATTATGAGGTAGTTTCACATCTTTAAGATTAAATAATTCCACCCAATGAGGATGTAAAGGTGGAATACCACAACTGCGTTCACCAGTCTTAGTACCTTCTGTAAGCTTGGGATTTAAACTAATTAAATGAAAAGTATTTGCTAAATCTGTAAACGCTTCTATATCTACAGCAAATAACTCATGAGGTCTTAACCCATAAGTTGCTAACATCCCATAAGCCCATTGCCATTGTTCGGGTTGTGTCATGTTCTCTTTACTAGCATAAGCTGATAAAGGCGCTCCAATTTTAAGAAATCCTTGCATAATTTCCTCATCTAAGGGTATTTTGCGAATCGTAGGCTGAGGCTTAGGAGTTGTATAAGCATAAATAGTTTTAAAATCATCAATCCCGCAAAATTCACAAAACTTTTTCAGTTGCCAAACCAAAAAAAATCTTGCTGATGTATGAGCTTTAGTCTTTTCTAATGCTGTTGAAAGCGCTTCTATAGACATGGGTATATCTGGAGGTAATTTTTTGAGATGCCGCATGTAATGACTTTCCCAAGTACGTAGTCCTTGCCTATTCTTTTCATGAGTTTTCCAAAACTCAATCTCATATTCTTGAATCAATTCGCCAATGAGCTTTAGGGATTTTTTTTCGTCTATCGTCCCTATCTTTTGGGATTGTTTACCTAATAGTTCTGGAGTCCATTGGAATTGTTTGGTAATTAACAATAAATCTAATTCTCTTGCTTTGAGGACTGCCATTTTTATCCCAGTATCATTAGCAGCAAAACCGCATGAAATGGTATACTGTTTATTAGGACTACCACATTTTCCAATATCACCAAGTCTACAGGGAAAAGTCCCTTGTAAACCGATAGTTTTCAAACTAGTGAGCTTAAGTTTAATTTTGATTTTATCTAAATTTAATGCCGAATTAGCTTGTTGAATGGCATATTTGATTCTGAGATACTCACGTTCTATTTTAATATTTTCATCTGAGGCAGTATGTTTAGGCTTCCACTGCTTCCATTTTGATGGTTCCCATTGCTCAATTGGTACACCATCCCATACAGTTTTACGGGGATCGTAAGTGCTGGATTCATGGCTTAGCATAAGTTTTATCTGACTATCGTTTGACTTCAAGACTCAAGTCCCGTCTTGGTTTTGAAGATAGCCAATAACAGCAAATAAGTAAAGCTCTGTGAAAAACTTGTATTGTGGAAACTACAAACAAAATTTTCATGTTTATGCGGAATTGATACCAGCAACACTGAAGTTAAAAGAAAAAGACAGCATCACCATGATTATGAATACTAGTACAAAACATTTTTTACCATTTATTGTTGTAGCGATCGCAGCTAGCCTCAGCAGTTGTAGTTCTCCTTCCAATACCACACAAGGCTTATCAACCCCAACCCCCAGCCAAAGCCCTAGTATGGCGCAATTAAGAGCTAAACCCAACAACGTTGAGCCATCTGACAACACCCCTATTGCAACTGCTAAGACTACTAATGTCACACTTTACACCAGTGATGTGCAATGTCAAGAGTTGATTCCGCAAAAAGTTTCAGTACCAGCAGCAGAACCTGTCACAGGTGCAGTAGGCAAAATCATAGAAGAACGAGATACCGCCGATTTGAGCTTATCTGGTTATCGTGTCAAAGTTGAAAACGGCATTGCCACAGTTGATTTACGACTATCACCTCAGTCAAAACGACAGTTACTATCTCTTTCGAGTTGTGAGCAGTTTGCTTTATTTGGTAGTCTGCGTAAAACCTTAACTAATAATGCCCAATGGAATATTAAAGAAGTTCGCTTTACTGAGCAAGGTAAAGAAGTTGTACTTTAGTCAGTGGTTGGTACTATGACAAATAGTATAAAAGACCGGAAAAATAAGGGTTTAAAATGGCAAAAATAACAGTTGCTTTACCTGTACCTGTGCCGATTTCCAAGATTGTGACTTCTTCTGGAAGATTAGTATTATGCTGGAGTGTAGATAAAACAAGGCTCTACAATGCACCATTAAAAATCTGATTAGCAGTTAGTTTCAAATCTGGAAAAGCAGGGGATGTAATACGTTCCGAACTTCTAAATTGAGTAACTTGATATTCTCCATCAACTAAATTATAAATAGAAATGGTTGGTTGTTTGGGATTACCGATAAACTTTCTTGCGCCCAAAGCTGCATAATCAACGATCCAATATTCAGGAATCTTCATTGCTTCATAATTCCCTAATTTGGTGTAATAATCATCTTCCCAATTAGTACTTACAACCTCAATTACCAAAGGAATGGATTCACTTTGAGTCACGCTAAATTCTTTTTCCCACAATTCTTCGTTGTGTAAATTAGCATCATTGATTAAAACTACATCTGGTGAGTAACCCGATGATTTTATCGGTGGTTTTACTAATGCTGTTTTGGGGATAAAATATGGCAGTTGCAAGCGCTTATACTCAACAGTAATTTCCCCTGCTAAAAAGCCCGTAACTTTTTCATGTTTTCCACTCGGCTGAGGCATTTCAACAATTATCCCGTCGTGTAATTCATAACACTTCCCGGTGTTTCCCGGCAGCCATGTGATAAATTCTTCAAAAGTAAATAGTTT
>JBBSOP010000051.1:0-16161 GCA_038259655.1 Chroococcales cyanobacterium | reverse complement strand
TCTCTAGGAGCAGGTGGTAATCCTAAAACTCCTGTAATCATGTTGCTTTTAGTGTGTAAATGCCGAGCAATTATCACATTTTCTAGTGCTGATAATTCCCCAAACAAACGGATATTTTGAAATGTGCGAGCAATACCCAATCCTGCAATTTGATGAGGACGCAATTGAGAAATTGCTCTACCTTGGTAACGTAATTCTCCACTCGAAGCTGGTATTAAGGCTGTAATTAAATTAAATAGTGTGGTTTTTCCTGCACCATTAGGGCCAATCAACCCGAAAATCTCATGTTTATTAACTGTAAAAGATACATTATTCACTGCTACCAAACCCCCAAAGCGGCGAGTCAGAGATTTCACTTCTAAAGCTATATTGCTACTATCTATTGAATTACTGTATGACATTACTGACAAGTTGCATATTTCAATTTACCTGCTTGATTTATTTCCAAATTTACCTATTTTAAAAATATCTGGAGTCACCAAACCTTGGGGAAAAAAGATTGTTCCCACAACAATTAATAAGCCAAAAATAATTAATCTACCATCGCGTAAAAATTGTGCTAACCAATCAGGTAAACCACCTGTATCAGCTAGACTTCGTAAAACTTCAGGTAAGGCTGTAAACACCATACCACCGACTACAGAGCCTAAAAAAGTTCTTGAACCACCAATCAATACAAAAGTTAAGTAGATAATACTGGCATCAAAAGTGCCTTGACGAGCATTCCAGGTATTGAGAAAGTGAGCGCTAATAGCACCTACAACCCCTGCAACAATTGCTCCTAGAGTAAATGCTAAAACTTTGTAGTAAGTGGGGTTAATGCCCATTGCCCCTGCTGCTAATTCGTCTTCTCTGATAGCTGTAAATGCTCTGCCAACGCGAATACGTTCCAAGCGATAGAACACCACCATACTGATTAATAGTAATGGTAGAGCAATCCATAAATATTCAATTTGAGTTGCAAAGGGTTGAGGAATGCCCAAAATTCCTATAGCGCCGCCTGTAATTTCCAAATTTAAAGACACTACGCGCAGAATTTCTACAAAAGCAATAGTAGCGATCGCTAAATAAATTCCTCGTAATCGTAACGCCGGGATGCCTACTGCTGCCCCCAATAAGCCTGAAATTATACCAGCAATTAACATCTCCAATAACAACAATGGAATAGGATATAAACTACTACTAGATGTAAAAATTTTTGTGGATAAAATTGCTGCAATATATCCACCTAAAGCATAAAAGCCAGGACTTGCTAAGGACAATTGCCCAGTCATTAAGGGTAAGTAAAGTGATAGTCCGAGTAGCGCCCCCAATACCATTGAGACAATCAGCGAACCTTAAGTAGAGAAAAATTCAGCCATTTTAAAAAATTTTGATTACAAGGCTGGTCGGATACATGCTTATTTTCTCAAGTAAAGGCGCAAATAAAAAATTGAATGTATTAAAAAGTGTACCTTAAACGCCTTTTTATAACTGCGCCAGCCGATGCGATCGCAAAATCCATATCATAATTTGATCAAATTACAATTTACAATTTTCGTTCTTTTATGGGTTGAGCCGGATTACCTGCATAAATAATCATCGGCTCTAAAGATCGCCCAGTTACTCCACCTAAAGTCAGTACTGCACCCCTACCAATAGTCACTCCAGGCCCAATTACTGACTTGGCTGCAATCCAACTACTCTCTTGAATATGAATCGGGGCAGTAATCAGTTGAAAATTGGGATGATTCCAATCATGATTTCCGGTGCAGAGATAAACACCTTGAGATAAGCAAACATGATTTTCTATAGTGACAGCAGCCAAGTTATCGATCCAGGCATCTTCACCAATCCAAACATAATCGCCTACAATTAATCGCCAAGGAAACTTTACTCTTACCCCTGGCTTAATACGGACACCTTGACCTATTTGCGCTCCAAAACAACGAAGTACCCAAACCTTTAAGGCTGATATCGGGAGCCAGTAACTCTCAACCAAGGGCGAACCCACAAAATACCAAAGAAGTTGCTTCCAGTATGGTGCGCCTGGAGTATAAGTACTTAAAGTGTAGCTATCTAAACGCATATTTATAGTTAATCAACAGTCGGATTGAAGCTAGCACCTGTACGACCGGTAAAAATCCAAAGTAGAGAGCGAGCAATATCGCGAATTATATGAAGGGTGGTTTCTTTGGGTCGGTCTGATGGCACAGAAAGTGGAGTGAAGGTAATACCTTGACTACCTAAAATAAGAATAGCGATCGCTTTAGCTCTGGGCAGATGAAAATCGGAAGTAATCAGGTAAAGGTGTTGAAGCTGTCGTTTTTTAAACTCAGGCACTAGAGAGGTAAAGTTAGTTACAGTATCAACAGCACGAGTATCAATATGTAATCGTCTATTGGGAATATTTACAGCTTGAAAAGTTTTACGTGTTTTCTCAGGAACTGGTGGAGAAGACACCCAAATTTCTAGGGATGGATACCATTGGGCGAGTTCGGCAGTAAATTGCTCTCTAGTTGGATCACCACCTAAAGTAAAAAAAGCTTGTGGTTGAGGTGCGTAAGTATATGCTATTGCCAAACGTACAGGGATTATCAGCAGTGGGATGATGATAAAACTTGCGAGAGTGAACATCCAATATTTTTTGATTAGGTAAGAAAATTGCTTCACAAAATCAACTAATTGTCTTTATCTTATACTTACCTAACTTTTACAAAAATAGCTTTACAATAATATCATGCCCGTTGAAAGCTCCACAGGTGAACGGGCATGATAAGAGTCACTATTATTAAATGAATGAAGGAGTTATGGAATGCTCGGTTTTTGCTTACTGCAATCCCAATAACTAATTGGGAGCATGTACGCCTTTGGCATCGAAATCATCTCCCCTATTACCAAAGTAATAGTTAGCATCGCGCGTTTTGGAAATAAACTGTTCAATTGTAACCCCATTGGCTGCATCAGGTTGAGGTCTAATAACAGTTCCCATTGCGTTACTGTACCACGTATCCCTATTTGTATTGTTCTTGATATTAAACCCATCAAAATGTACTGTGCGCTCAGTTCCTTTAAATGGGGAACGTGGATCATC
This sequence comes from Chroococcales cyanobacterium, assembly GCA_038259655.1. GTDB lineage: Bacteria > Cyanobacteriota > Cyanobacteriia > Cyanobacteriales > Nostocaceae > Halotia. Next base: position 13,088 of record JBBSOP010000051.1, on the reverse strand, counting down.
CCAAGTTATTTGATCACCATTTTTCTGCAAGTCATTAACTTCTGCACAGTCACCTTGTAGGTATCTCAGTTCATTAATAGAACACATATCAATCCGTCTTCCTAAATTATTCGGTTTTGTCGGATCAAAGTAACGGCTGGGTCTTCTTACACTAAAATAAGTCCCCCCTGATATCTCGAAGAGCATGGAGTGATTGCGATCAACCCCGGTTTGTCCCCAGTTATCTACATATTCACCACTATTTTTCCGGTAAAGCCCGTGGATAAATCCTGTCGGCCAATCTTCAGCATAATTTTTGTAGTACTCAGCAGATGCATTTTCTCCTTGCCTAATTTTCGTTAAGAGATCGTTTAGGCATTGCTTGTCGGTAATCTGTCGTTGGCTGTTATTATCTAAAGTAGGTGATGTGGTTGGAGTGAAGAAGCCAGGAGCCGGATCATTTCCACATATAAGGCTAACTTTGCCTGCCGCACCAAACATATGCATCCCTCTCCATCGAACCTCAACACCATTACTACAACTCACGTTGTAGAAAAGTTCATGCATATTGTTGGTAAAAGCATCTGGTGAATGAGTTCCTTGATGAAGTTTGGTAAGTATTTGGCAAGTTGTACCATTACTACCAACTACAACATCATTTTTCCACTCAACCTTATGTCCAACATGATCTTCATTGCGGGGATGAGCTGGATCGCTCATAGCAAGTTGCTCGTTGACATATCCGAAAGGTAGTACCCAAGAAGCAAGTTTTGATGATGCTGGATCTCTTCCATGCTCGTGTCCATAGGTGCAACTCTTGCCAGTAGTTGGATCGCTATCGGTTGGTGGATGCCAAGTTGGATACACTTTATTATCAGGTCCATACACCCAGTAAGTATCATGCAACCATTTCGAGCAAGTATCAAATTTACTTGGTGTCCATATTCCGTAAGCGGAACTTAACTTTGCATCAGATGGTGGCAGCTGATATGTATGAGTTGCTGTAGAGGTGGTTTGAGCTTGTACTAAATTTGGTGTTATGTGTAATTGCATAACAATAACCAGCAAAAGCACACAAATTCCTATTGCAAAACGGCTGACTGAACGTAGCCTTCGAGTCATAATTGCTCCTTAAAAAATACAAAGAAATGGCAATCTTTGGTCTGACAGCGGGAACAATGCCACTATAAACCATAGAAGGATAACCGTAATAATTTGTAATTTTTAAGGCAGTAACTACATTGTCTAGCTGTTATACTGTTAATAACATTATCTTTTCTATAAAAAAGCCAGAAAAGCTGGAGTTTACACAGTTTTGATGATCAGCTTAAGAGAGTTTTAATATAAGTGTTGTTTATACAAATATATATAATTGTGCAGTTGCATGAGGTACATTCGCATACCCTATAATCCTGTCTATAAAGGCTTTATCTGTATCTCACTCAAGCGCACACCGCCATATATACACTCATCAGAAAAGACAATTAAGTTTCCTTTAATATTCTAAGAGAGAATAAGATTAGGTTTTGTCAGTGACTTCGACTTAAATAAATTCCTGGTATTGTGGCAGAGGTTTTCTATTAATAATTGCTTCATAAACTTTGACTAACTTTTGGGCAGCAACTTCCCAAGTATAGTTTTGAAAAATAAAGTCACTAGCGCGATCGCCCATTGCCTCGGCCTGCTGGGGAAAACTTAAGCACTCAATTAAAGCATCAGCAATGGCATCACTATTGATATCAACTACTTGTGCTGCTTTAGCTATTGCCGCTTCAGGAAAATTGCAACCAGTTGTAATCACACATGGTAAACCTGAAGCCATACCTTCTAAGACAGATAGACTGAAGCCTTCTGAGTAAGAAGGAGCGACATATAAATTAGCTGTTGCCAGAACAGCACGTTTCAAGTCACCTGTCAGTATTCCTGTAAAGCTAACAGCATCTAAGCATTGTGATTGTATAAAATAGTTTTTCGCTGTACTAAGGAAACCAATATTATCCGGTCCTGCTACAACTAGATGTGTATTGGAAAACTTTGCATGAACTTTGGCAAAGGCAGGAGCAAGTAAGTCTAAACCTTTTTTAGGATCGATGCGACCAAGAAATAGAATCAGGGTTTTATTGCGTGTTGCAGGAAACTTCTGATAAAAAACTTCTGAATTTGGTATATTTTCAAACTCTTGACGGTGAATCCCATTAGGAACGACAAAAAAATTATGAAATCCTAGAGAATTAACATTATGTGCTTCTGCATTGGCAATTACCTGTATGGCGCTAGCTTTTCGCAAGGCTGGCTGCTCAAATAGATTGTAGTATAATCGCTTTTTCCAAGCTTTGTATGACAAAGCCCAAGGCTCTAGCATTCCATGAGGTGTCATAATATAAGGAATTTGCTGTAATTGGCATAACCAGTGAACAAACGAAACAACTGGTGAGAAAACAGTATTCGTATGAACTATATCGTATTCATGAATATTTTTAATTAGCCAATTTATTAAAGGCAGACTGATAATTAAATCATGACTATGCCAGCAAGAAAAATATTTTATTCTGTAGTGTTCTTCATCTATCCATTGATTAAGTGGTACTTTAATTTTTTCTAAATTGTCTGCATTCGTTGTAATCAAATCTACCTTGATACCTAAATTTCCAAGAGACTCTGCTATCTCTTTAACTGCTTTGGATATTCCACCATAGCTTGAACCAATATAAGGAGTAAATATCAAAATTTTCATAATATCAATATTTAAAGTATGTATTAACTGTCAACCACCCCATTCACAAAGGGATAGGGTTTCATGCACGCTCAATAAAAATTATATTAATCAAAAACACTTTATTTTTTTACTTTTTTGACTATATTAATTGCATTGACAAGACCATTAGCAAAGTTTTGCGGACTAAAATTAGCTACGATTTTTTGGCTTAATTGCCCCATCTCAGTTCTGGCATCTGTATGCAAACCATGAATAGTGAACAAAGCACGAGTTATATCTTGTATACTTTTAGGATCAAATAGCAAACCATTTTTACCATCGTGAACAAGTTCATAACAAGCTCCTACAGTACGGCTACAGAGTACTGGTAGTCCAGCAGCACAAGCTTCGTTCAGTACTAGACCCCACTGTTCTTGCAAAGCAGGATGTACAAAAGCATTAGCTAATCCATACCAATCTCCGATCGCCTGGTAAGGGATAAAACCAGGTAAATGTACGTAATTCTGCAATTGTTCTTCCATTATAAGATTGCGGATTGCAGGTTCTTCTTCTCCACTACCACAAATCACTAAATCCCAAGCTTGTTCGGCTCCTGTTTTTTGGCGATAAGCAGCAAAAGCTTCTACAAGACGGTACACATTTTTGCGCTTAAGCAAGCGGGTAACAACAATAAAATAAGGTTTAGCAGGTATTTTTGGCTGTCTTTGTCTTGCAGCATTAGAATCAAGTCTTGCTACTTGGGCACGCTCTGCAAAATGATTGTTATCAACCGCATCGTAACCAAAGAAAATGCGATCGTGAGGAAAACCTAACTTGATTAGATAATCGCGATGCAGTTCACCACCAACAAGCGCAGCATCAAACTTGCTGATACTTAGCCAAAATTTCAATCTCTCTTTCCACCACTGCCGCTGTTCATCATCCCACTTGGTTTCACTCATCACAATAGTCGGTACTTTATGGCGCTTACACCAAGAAAGTGCTGCACGCGATATAGAAAATCCCCAACCAGGAATAACAACAGCATTTGGTTGTAAATTGTCTAAAAAAGCAGAAAGTACAGCAGCCGTATGTTCTGCATATGAAGATGTATGATCTTTAGACACTAAGGTTTTTAGCGGAAATGTAATTTCACGCTCTAAATCGCCCCAGGGATGTTCTAAAGTATCATCTGTAACTTGAACAGCAGTAAACTGCCAACCTTTCTGCTGACAAGCAGAATAAGCAGCACGCAACCGAGCAGCATGATAACTACCAACGTTGATAAAAATTATAACAATATGCATTTATTTAGCACCTAAGCTATACCAAGTGCAGCGAGGGTTTCACTTGCCATTCTCTGTAAAGAAAAATATTTCTGGAAATCTTCTTTTCCATGTCTAGCTTCTTGCTTGAGCCAGGAAAGGTTATTGATAGATTTGATTAATGCTTGACCTACTGATTCAGGGCTAGGATTAGCCGCGATACTTACCCATGAAGCACGTTCAGCAACATCCAAAGCACCATTAAAATTGGTAACTACAGTAGGTAATCCGCGTCCTACCGCTTCTAATAGCCCTAGAGGTAGACCCTCGAAATGACTCGTCATGGCGTAAATATCTAATACAGATAAGTATGCCTCTGGATACTGCTGCCAGCCTGTGATATGCCATGTATTTTCAGGAGCGTGATTACGCAAATGTTTTTCTAAATTATTTCGTTCTATACCATCGCCTATAAGTAATAAACGGCTCCGAATCCCCTGTTTTATTGTGTATAACCATGCATCTAACAATAATGGGAGATTTTTTTGATATACAAACTGACCCGAAAAGCCAATGATTGGTAATGGTTCCAACCAACTATTAGGAAGAGGTGGGTGATCTAACCTCATATCTGGAAACTGACAGCCATGATGAACTACTTGGGTCGGTCGTGGATATCTGTAGTAATTTTCAAATTCTTTTTGACTACCTTTAGAAACAACAATCAACGAATATGGATGTTTTTCATACCACTGATGAAGCAATCTACCTCTAAATCTGCCTAAAGGCCTTTGATTCTTATTTGCTGTCATTGGCATATGCATAATGCCGCCTACAGGAGCAATATTTGCCATTAATGCACCAGCTAAATAATCTAGTCCATCCTCATCATATTGTTGATTAACTAAAATAGCATCAGGGGCAATCTGTTCGCACACATTAGCTACTTCTAGCTGTTGCTTTTGATCTAAAATAGCTTGCACAAACCGCATAGGGCGAGACTTTAATCCTATAAGATTTTTTTTGTGTATTTGTGCTCCATTCTCTAACAGTAGTTTTGCCCAACCATCCATATAATCATCTGTAGAAATTAATATATGCACTTGACAACCTATTAAGCATAGGCCTTGAGTAAGATAGACTAAGTAACGCTCTCCTCCACCTCTACCGCTAGAATTAGAACTAATCAAAAGGATACGCTTATTCATTATTTTTACTAAAATAGTTTATTTGCTCAACGACTTAATTTATTATTAAATCAGGTATGACAAGTTATGGACATATTAAGTATTGAAATTATTGAGCGAGTTAATGACTAGCGTTCAAGAGAAAAACCAGTAGCTCGAAGTAGTTTTTCAAGAGTTTTTTTAGATTAAAACTATCAACACCATGCCATAGAAGAGTATGATTTGTAGCCAGCGATTAGTAATTTCATCACTGTGATATATTCCCCTGCTTTTCATAATTTTTTATGACTCAATTTAATATTTATATTTAACTCTCGAATAATAGATAGTTAATCCAAGAAAAATAAGTTGAAAACTAGCTTGTTGGAAGGAGTATCCAACAGAATGTGTTAGAGATATCATAGCTGGACTAACCAATCCAATATAAAGTATTCTAATAGAGGTATTTTTATAATAAGTAGCTGATATCCAAAGATGTTTAAATATATAGGCTATTACTGCAAAGCTCAAAAAACCAAAGTAACCAAATTGAGTGAAAGAATCTGCCACACCAGTAAATGTTAAACCATTGGGGTTTATATACCCATAAAAGTTTTTTAAAAGATTTATATATGTATCCCATAAGTTAAATTGTAGAGATTTCTTAAACTCAAAACCTACAAGTTGTCCAGGTACCCATTGAAATACCATATTATCCCACCATACAGTGCCATATCCATATAAACCTGTCCGTTCTACTGCATCCATAATTAATGCTGCATTTCTTAGTTCCAAATAATCTCCCTTTTGCTGAGAGTTAAATGCAGACTGAGTGATATTCAATAGATCCTGCCATTGACCACTAAAAACTAAACTCCAAAAATCACCACGTAAAGCACCCAAAACAGGAATAATAAAAGTTATTGATAACATACCTGTAATAATTAGGATTCGAGGAGGTATCAAACGGCGAACCCAGAAGAATGAAAGCCCTATAGTAATTAGAAGTGTCATTGTGGGTTGCCGACGTCCGATCAGAACCGCACCTAATAGAGGCCAGGCGGAGATCACTGTCAAGATAAGATTAATAACTTTGGGATGCTTTAAGACTTGTAAAATAAAAATTCCAAAAGCAAGATTGGAAGTTTGAGCAAAATAAATATATATAGTTGCTGGACCTGTCCAATTACCATTTCCTGCTATATCAGGAGTTGTACGAGAAAGTAAAAAATTAAAGAACCAGCCATTAGCCATCAAAACTATGCCTGCTCTATATAATTTACGCTCATCGACAGCAATATTGAGCTTAGCCAACCATCGTAGATTTGGTTTCATGTGATAGCCTATCAGACAAGCAGCAGCACAAAGACATGATACAAATAACACCCTTTCCAGTGCCTCTGGACTAACTTCTTTAGGATTGCTAATCAAAGAAAATACTTGAGGTACAATAAAAGAAACAAACATGCTGCCCAGGAAGAATGGATATTGGTAAATTCGCTCTATACGAATAACTCCCCATCCTAATAAAACTATGCAAATGATAATTAGTAAATCTCGATATATTTCAACCATTACAATGAAATATTGCTTAATGAGAGCAATATAACATTCTTATTAAATTCTAAGACACTGATGATGTTATTTATATTTTGTGTATCCACTACTTCCACTAACTTATGATAAATTATGAGTTCAATGATTGGGGGATACTTAGAATTTGCCGTAGTCTATTTTCTGAGTCTTTAAGTATATGTTTTAAATATTCTTGAGTGTTAGTTATTTTCTCGTAATTATTTCCTATTGTATAAATCTTCAAAAGCTTATCAGTAATTTCTTCTATATCTTTCATGGGTACAATGAAACCATCAACCCCATCTCTGACTAAAGAGCCTGAATTATAAGTCGTAATAATAGGTACTCCCAAACTCAACGCCTCATAAGTTACCATGGCCGAGCCTTCACAAATAGAAGGAAGTACAAATACATCTGCCCAAGTGTATAAAACTTTTACTTGAGATCGGGGAATTCTTCCCATAAAGTCGCATATATCACTGTACTCAGCAAGACGTTCAGGTTTGATTTCCAGAGAGCCTACTATTTTACAAGTAAAAGGTATTTTTCCTTGAATTTGGCGTAGAGCCTCCAGTAAATAGGGAATTCCCTTTCGTAGTCCCACTGACCCGACAAATAATATTCTTAACCCGTCCCCTCGTTCTTGTGGAGTTGTGTTGAAAGGTTGATGTTGAATTAGTCTTTCATCCTTTAAACGACCTAATGGTACTACAAGTATCTTGTCAGCATCAACTCCCCTAGAAATAAGAGAATCTTTGACAAAACTAGAGCCACAAACAATGTGATTAGCTAAATCTTGCTCTTGTTGTTCTCGCTGCATCAGTTCTAAGTCAGCTTTGTTTACTGTAAAGGGTGTCAATGACCATCCTTGCCAGCACTGCTCTTCTTCTAGTAAAAGTTGATGCACCAGTGAATAATCAGCCAGAGTTTGATCTAGAATACAACGAATCCCCCGGTCTTTAGCATATTTAAACAACTCCAGACAGGCGCTATTAAATCCATAGATAGTATTAGCATCTTCTAAACCATGTGTTAGAATTTGCCGACAAAATTCCTCTCCTCCCCAGACAAAAATTTGCGATGCTTGTTCCGATGAAGCCTTTTTTAAAGTCTGTATGTATTTGTATGCAAATTTTGGAAAATGAGTGATTTTGGCATTTTTAAGACCTGGCTCGTATCTATCTAAGACTTTCTTAAGTCCATTAGGAAGATGATTATAAATCCAGGGATGACGTGATAGGTTTGCAATTGCACTATGACCTGAATATAAATCTGTGTAGAATCTATCTAAAATACCCCAACTTTCAAATAAGAGAGGCTCTTGGTAGTGTTTTCTAGCACCTAGCTGTGCTACTAAAACTTTAGTTTTATTCATACTAATATTTGCATACTTTATAACAGATACAAAGTTTATCTTAATATTCCTAATTTTGAAAAAAGATTTTTTGCTAGTTATGTTCATCGACTGAAATTAAATAAGATTTTCAGCTGAGGTGGAAGCTTTAAACTCCATTGCTCAACTAATATGAATAACAAATAACCACATATTATCGATACAAGTGTAGCTAATAATGCAGGTATTAAGCTAATAGAGTTCTCTCCTGTTGGAGATATTAAAAATTTGAACATGAGTATACAAGGTAAATGAATTGCATATAGAGAGTAACTAAAAGTTCCAATTTTGGCTAACACTTTGCCAGCAAAATTGTTCCAGAACAATTCACCACTATATGTGGTACTCCACCATAGTAAGCCTCCGAAAATTAGGGTAGAAGTAAAATAACTGAGAGGTTGATATTCAGATATTATTGCTGGAACAGTTAGTATGCCTCCAATGATTGAGAGTAACCAAATTTTTTTGGGAATAGAAGCTCTACCAGCTTCTACCTCAGCTAAATAAAAACCAAATCCCCAAGTAAACCAATAGGGTAAAAATATAGGTACACCATTACTCTGGTAGGGTAATCCTTTTGAAAATCCAAAAAGAATATCAAAAATAATGTAAATTACACTTGTTATTAGAGTGACACTTGTAGCTGTGGTTGCACTATATTTACGAGATATATAGTATAGCAATGGATAGATGACATAAAAATGTAACTCTAATGCCAAAGTCCAAAAGACACCATTACTGCCAAATTGGGGTGCTGCTAATCCTTGCAGAGATAATAAACTCATAATGAAGGTGAAAAATGAGTTATTTTGCCCAGGATGAATAGACACTGATTGATGTGTAATTAGATATAAATCGATGAGTGCTGTTATGCAAAGACTTATAAAATAAACTGGATATATTCTCCACAAACGACGAACTACAAACTGTTTAATATCCAGTTTGGCATCAGGATTGATAGATAAAGCTAAAGCATTATTCCGATGAATACAGTAACCACTAAGGACGAAAAATAGTGCCACAGCTAATCCACCAAGAGATAAAGGTGTTGTTGCATATCCCAACCAGTTGTTAAGATTTGGAGTTAGTCCATAGCGTTTCCATGTTTCACTCAAGCCTATCCACAAGATTGCTCTGGCATGATATGTAACAACTATGAGTGCTGCTAATCCTCTTAGTGCATCAATAGAATTTAGACGACTGATATTTGATTTAGGAGTCATGCTTCTATTTTTTCAAGACACTTGCAAATAGTTGCAGATATTTGGAGCTAATTGTTTCAATTGCAAAATCGCGCGATCGCTCATATGCTTTATTTTCGAGAGTTACACGTAATTCTGGACGCTCTCTAACCTGAATCATGCATTCTGCTAATTTCTTGGCATTGCCATTTTTAAAGGTCATACCATAGCCTTCTAAAACCTCACCTAAACCGCCCTGGCATGAACCAATTATAGCTTTGCCACAAGCCATTGCTTCTATTGCAACCACGCCCATCGGCTCTGCCCATCGAGATGGCATCACGACAACACCAGCTGCATTCATTGCCTGTACTAAAGCTTCACCTCGTACGAAAGGATACCAGCGTATTTGCGATGCTATTTCTAGTTTTTGGGCTAATGTCTGTAGTTCCTTTAGGGAAAAACCTTCTCCATATAAATCAATGTAATAAATTTTTCCTTGTTGCTGACAAATTGCTAATGCTTCTAGTAAGGTATCCACACCCTTGTCTCTAACCATCCTGCCAAAGAAGGCAAAATCATTCTCAATTGCGAAATTAGGCAACGGCTGAAAACAGGCTCCTACTGGATTGTAAATAACCACTCCTTTTGAGCTTCCAACCTGTTGCTGAATAGCGCGACTGATGTACACATGGCTAGTAGCCAAAGGTAAAATTACTCGTCCTAGTAATGTCCGAATCAGATTTCGCCAGTTACCTAGTGCATCACTTACTCTGGGAATATAAGTTTGATGTATCCAAATTATAGGCTTACGGGATAATAGCCAAGGAGTTATATGTCTGAGACTGTAACCGTTAGAGACAATAATATCAATAGTAGGTAGTAGCGATTTCCAAGTTGCTTTTTTTGGGCAACGGATAAGTGAGAAACTACAAGCTGTATCATGATCATCAGTTGCAGGAGTATCAGTGACAACAGTTACATTATGCCCTTGCTTAGTCCAGTAACTAGCCAAGGTAGAACTTACCTGTTCAATACCGCCAACACTGGGAAAAAAGACACTAGAGTACAAACAAATCTGCATTGTTTCAGTTCAGCATAATTTTAAAAGCCAGTTTTCAAGAGTTTGAGCACGAAATTGCCAGGTATTCTGACAGGCAAACTCTAGTTGTTTCAATCTTTTTTCGTAAGCTTCCGGCTTTTCTGAGAAGGCTAAATATTTGTGAATAAGAGCGATCGCATTTTCTGGTGAATGAAATATACTTATCCACTTTGGATATAAACGACACTCTGGGATATCAGTACTTAAAATAGGATGACAACTAGCAATACCATCCATAATTTTAGTAGGACAGGCGGCTTGATTAAATTTGTGATTTACTAGGTAGGGAATCCAATTGACGGCAAAAGACCAATAATAATTTGCTACTTGGTCTGATGGTACTCTGTCAATATGGCGGACGTTGGGTAATGTCAGCACTGCCTCACGGGCTGGTTGCCAATCTTCGGGCTTGACGGTTCCTCGATCATCTCGACCACCGACAAATACAAAGGTTATTTCTGGACAAGCTTTGATAACTTGGTAAATTAATTGCCAGTCCAAGCGATCGCCTAAGCTACCAATATAACCCACAGTCATTGGTTCTGGAAGGTTTGCTGGTTGGGGATTGAGGTAAGTATCTATGAATCCATGTGGGAAATGACGGATGCGAGATGCCTTGTGAGGATGACGCTTTTGAAGGGCAGCTAATTGGGAGTCAGAAGCGCACAGAGTAATATTGGCGCGGTCTATTAGCTCTTTTTCTTGCTCTAAAATTTTCTTTTCACGGTTGGGTCGATAGAGAGCGTAGTCATCAAAATTGTAGTAAATTAAACGCTCTGATGGAGCTTTTCGAACCCAATAGGTGAGATTAGGATGGCAAGCTATCACCCAAGGGTGTTCGCCTGAGACTTGTTTTAGTTGCTGACACCATCGCAAAATCAGCTGTTGCAAGTAGAATCGGAATAATCTTTCTAGTCGTCCTGCATAACCAGTAGGCATTACTTGCATTGAACGTTGTAACAGGGATGGCGGAGTGCGACCCGACCACTTGGGGCGGAGAATATAGTAAGTTCGCCAATCATAAAATTCAATCGCGTGGGTATGGTGCCTTTGAGATAATGCTTCTGCCAAACCATAAGTCCAAGGACTATTAGCACCTAAAAATAGAAAACTGAGTTTTCCCATATATAAATGTAATACAAGTATCTATTTACCAACCACGCATATCCCGCAACCAGTAGCCAAGAGCAGGCGATCGCCCAATCATTTCTCTAATTACTGAACGCAAGCGAGGAGGAAAAAGCTGAAAACGATGTACAGGCGGTTGATAAGGTATTGGTTGTTGACCTAGCTTACTCCTTTCTATTGGTTGCAGGGTGGAAATATGATTAATGAGAGACTCATAATTTTTCCACATTGCTGCTTCATCAAAGTTAGTGCGTGCGCGTTCAATAACTGCTGTACTAAATGCTTGATAGTTTTCACAGGCGTACATAACTTGTTTTGCTAATGCTTTTGTATCACCTAAACGTGCAAACAATCCTGTCTTGTTTGCAGTAGTGATTTCCTTTGTGCCAGTTTCAATATCCCAAGCAACTGGTACACACCCCATACTCATGGCTTCAATTGTTGCCATACCAAATGGCTCAACACGACTTAGCATTAGCAAAACTTTCGCCGATCCGGCAGTGGAAAAAATAACATCCCGTGAAACATAACCGTAAACATGAATATGATCAGAATTAGGCAAATGCTTAATTTTAGCCTGAAGTTCAGGTGTCACATTGCCGAACCAGTGCAACTTACCTGCAAAATTTTGTTTATCTAGCTGCTTCCATAATTGAAGAACATCGGCAGATCCTTTTGTGGGATTGTCACCACCCAGAAATATCAAATCATCTTGTCGTATATTATTTAGATTTGGTACTTCAGGAAAAATGCAGCCGTTATGAATTACAGAAAGTTTCTGAGGCTGTTTCAAACGATGTCGGAATTTATTGGCTACTGTTTCTGATACAGCGACTATTGCTTCTAAATTATCTTCTTCTTCTAAAGCTTTAGACCAGTATCCTGGAATAGTGTCGTGAACGACATAAACACACTTAATGTTTGGGAGTAAATAGGGAATAACAGTTTCTAATTCTCCGCTGCCATTAAAAAATAGCACATCTTGGGGATTTTTTTCTAACCATTGCATTAGTTTGAATGGTGTTTCTGGTGCCCATCCTCTCAATCCCAAAGACGATACTCGGAAATATTGACTAGTTAACCAATTGGGTGTAATGAGCAACAGCATTGTTGTTTCATGTCCAGCTTTAGCAGCTTGGCGACAGCACGATAAAGCAACAGGAGATATACCACCACTCTTATCGCTAGGAAGTAACCAACAGAGTTTCATTGGTAAATATTATTTAATTTGATAACTAACTGGCTTTTCATTAAAAATAATTGAGCAGATATGCCTTTTATATTTTTCCATATTTAGATTAGGTACCCTCGTTTGCACCTTTGGTTTCCGCAAAATTTTTATAGGTACAAACCAGGGAAAAGCAAAAATAAATGGCCAAAGCATTTTATTTGAGACAACAATTTCTAACCATTTTTTTAGTAAGAATAATTTTTGATTTGATGAAAGAGCAGTCCGTAAATTTGCCCAACACTGATCCAGCCGTAAGAAAAACTGTTGAGACAATGGAATATCTAGTCTTCCCCGATATAGATTAGCATTTGATGTCATCCAAAAAACATCTTTGATGTATATAGCATCTGAATTCACACCGCATTTTTTTGTT
>JBBSOP010000050.1:0-16184 GCA_038259655.1 Chroococcales cyanobacterium | reverse complement strand
CAGTTCCTGGCGGCATTTTCAACGCAAATGTTTCGCTATTACGAGGATCGCATCCCCCAGGATGCAAGTTTGTTAGTAGTCAGCAATCACCGTAGTTTTATGGATGCGCTGGTTTTAATGGCGGCGTTATCAAATCCAATTCGCTTTGCTTGCCATCACTATATGGGACAAGTGCCAATCATGAAGGAGATTGTGACAGGACAATTAGGGTGTTTTCCGTTGGAGGAAACCCAAAATCGTCAACAAAACTTTTTTATGCAATCACAGAAACTGTTGCAGTCAAAACAGATGGTAGGAGTATTTCCCGAAGGAACTGAACCAATGGTAAAATTTACTCAACCCAATCAGTTAGGTGAATTTCAGCGGGGATTTGCTCATTTGGCATTGAAAGCTGATGTACAGGATTTAGCAATTTTGCCGATTGCGATCGCTTCTTTAGAAGAGGTGAATACAAATGGTTTTCCCTTGCGATTGTTGAGTTTATTCGACCCTTCAGAACCTTTATTTAATCAATCTGGTTGGCATCCCTTAGTGATATATCGTCGGGTTGTAGTGTTAATTGGTCGTCCTTACTGGATTACCACACAACATCAAAAAACATATCACGGTAAACAGGCAAAACTGTTGTGGCTGAACTAACAGAACATTGCCACACCGAAATTGCCAATTTATTGCATCAAGGTTGTTATTAGAATTTCAAATGTTAATGATATATTTTGCTTATGTATTAAATGCCTTGTTTGAGTAATTTTTATTTTACATACTTACAATCATATATTAAGCATAAACAAAATAAACAAATTATGTAGCTATTTATATGCATTTTGCTTATCTATAACATCACTAATTCTAATTGATGTGTTAGTTAAGCTAAATTGAGTGTTTTCTACCACGCTATGATTTTATTAGCATTTTGAATGCACTATTGGTCTTAAGCACTCATGTAATACTGATCATAAAAGTATTAGTTCTCATGAGGAAAACTATATACAGTCAGGAAGTTTAATTTAAATTTTACAATGCCAGAAGTTGAGCTAAAACCATGTTTCCTTACTCCAAAACGAGTACAACCAGATTATCCGCTGTTTGTGTATTTGCCAGGAATGGATGGAACTGGTCAATTGTTGAGAACGCAAACCGCAGGATTAGAAGCTGGTTTTGATGTCCGCTGTTTGGCGATACCACGTCAAGACCTCACTAGTTGGGATAACCTAGCTAATAACGTCTGGGATTTGATTCATGCGGAATTAGCAAAAACCTCCCGCAAGTCAGTTTATTTGTGCGGTGAGTCCTTTGGGGGTTGCTTGGCGATGAAAGTAGCTGTCCAAGCGCCGCAGTTATTTAAACGAATTATCCTGATTAATCCAGCCTCAGCTTTTAATCTTCGTCCTTGGTTAAATTGGGCATCTCAATTTACCTATTTAGTGCCAGAATCTTTTTATGACATTGGTGCATTAGGATTGTTGCCATTTTTAGCATCTTTAGCACGCATAAGTAGAAGCGATCGCCACGAACTGCTGAAAACTATGCGTTCTGTACCAGCCGCAACAGTGCTTTGGCGGTTGTCTTTATTGCGAGAATTTGATGTAAGTGAAGAGCAATTACGTCGCCTTATTCAACCAGTTTTACTGATTGCTGGTGCTAGCGATCGCCTTTTACCTTCTGTGAATGAAGTCAAGCGGATAGGGGATATATTACCTAACGCCAAGACAATGATCCTACCTGATAGTGGACATGCGTGTTTGCTAGAGAAAGATATTAACCTCTATGAAATTCTTGGGGATCAAAATTTTTTAGAAAATAAACCTGAAACGGCTCAAGAGTTAGAGGTGAGAGGATAGGGTAAGGATGAAAGGCAATTGTGTCTGATAAGCAAACATTTCCCTAACTTTAAAGCAAAAATCTGTATATTCAAAAACCTTAACCACATATTTTTGGAGACTCCCAAATGGCTATTATTAAAGAGTTTATCACCAAAGAACTAGATGAACTAAATGAAGATCAACTCAAACAAGTCGGCGATTTTATTGCTTTCCTAAAATTTCGTCGCCGGAACACTAGCTGGAAAATAAATCCAAATCAGATAGCTGCTCTTTACAATGAATTTGCGGAGGAAGATAAAAAACTTGCTGAAGAAGGATTAGATGAATACGCCAAGTTGCTGAAGCAAGAAGATTAAGAATGACTGTCAAAATTGTAAAATCAGAACCTCAGTCTATTTTCAAAGTGTATACACCAACGCCCAATATAATTAAGGTTTTTTTGGCAATTTGTGCTTGTTGGGAGATGTCAAGCCACTCAAACTTTCGCTAATTTTAAAGAGAGGCTTTACAGGATGATAGTAGACAATGGCAGACAAACCCCAACAAAAAATAGAGAATAAGCAATCTATTAATTCAACTCCAGCAGATAAATCATCTGTGTTAGAGTCTTTTGCCAAAACTGGCAAATTTTTTGTAGATGTAGCCGTTGGGGTGGGAACTGCTGCTGCAAAACAAACACATAAATTAATAGAGCAAACAACTCAAACCGCTGGGAATGTAGTCAATGGTCTGAGCGAAAATTGGCTGATTCGTAAACTATCTGGGGTATTAAATCTAAATTGGCTAGTTGGTGCTAGTGATAGTGTTGATTTAGAAAAAGCAGCGGCGGCGGCGAACAAGCTTAAGCAAGAACATCCCAATGAATCACCCAGCCAGATTGCACACCGGATAATGGTTGATAAAGCCACTAAAGCAGGTGGAATTGGTTTGGCGAGTAGTATTTTGCCAGGAGTAGCGGCGGCTTTATTAGCTATTGATTTAGCAGCTACCACGAAATTGCAAACAGAAATGCTTTATGAGATTGCCGCCATCTATGGGCTAGACTTAAAAGATTCTGCCCGTAAGGGTGAAGTTTTGGCAATTTTTGGTTTAGCTTTGGGTGGTGGACGGCTTTTGAAAGTGGCAGGATTAGGCTTGCTGCGAAATGTGCCTTTTGCCGGAGCTGCGATCGCCGCTAGCTCAAATGCAACAATGATCTATTCATTGGGGTATGCTGCTTGTCGATTTTATGAAGCCAAGCTAGATGAATCAGCTTCCCTCAATTCTTCACAAAGACTAGCAAAATTAAAGCAAGAAAGTGAAGATTATCTAAAAACAGCGATCGCTCAACAAGCCATCATGGATCAAATTTTAGTTCACATGATCCTAGCTAGTCATCCCGAAAAGACCTGGGAAGAAATTTTACCAGAATTAAAATCTTTGGATCTTAGTTCTGCCTCATTAGATGCCATTGCTCAAAACCTCAAATCACCCCAGCCTTTAGATACACTACTCAATCAACTAAATCGTGATTTTGCCGTACCTTTATTGGCTCAGTGTCGCAAAATTACCCAACTTGACAATAAAACTACACCCATTGAACAAGAAATTATGACTGCGATCGCTTCTAAGTTTAATCTTGGGAATGGGGAATAAAAAATGTGCGATCGCCTCTATTTTAGTGCGGAGTGCGATTAATAGCGATCGCTATGATTGTTCAGTTAATCAGTTTTCTAACTGTAGCGCTGGAATATTGATAAAATGCCGATTAGCTTAGTTACTAAAATATCTCCACGAGAACGAGCTACTACTGCGATGACTGTATCTAATACACCAGTTGGTTTGCCTATTGGCTTTAACTCAGCTTGAATCTTGCCAAACTCCTCAGCCGCATTCTCGTCAAAATTTATAACGTGAACTTTTTCTAGAAATAAATTTAGCGTTTTGAGGTTTTTTTCCAGCCTTTGGGAACAGTAGACACCTTTTGGTTATTGGGATTTATCTCAAAGTGATTATGATTATAGTTAGTTTTTCTAAACCAGGACTTACACAAAATTATGGAAAAACGAACCACAAAGGACACAAAGGACACGTAAAGCCTACGGCATAGCTACGCTTAGCGCGCAGCGTCTCGCAGAGAAGTTAAGAGGGTTTTCGAGAGTTTTTGCGTAAGTCCTATAAACTAATAACTTGTTTTAATCTACTTCCAGAATCCCCAAATACGAATCGCATTTTATGGGAGCGATCGCTTGACTTTTAAGACAGTCGCTGCCCAATGCCCACTTGCCCTGAGCGTCTTGCCTTGACTTGTACTGAGTTTCGACTACGCTCAACTGCCGCGTAGCCGAAGTAGTGAAGTCGAAAGGAGTCGAAGGGATGCCCCACACATGAAAAAAGAATTTTGAGCAATACTGGTACAAGCAGGAATACTTACACAAAATCCCAACATGAAAATTCAACCTAGTGACAAGCCTTTGCTAGAGTGGGCGGGTGACAGCCTAGCAATTGCATTATTTGAAGATGCAGTAGAGTTAACTGGTGAATTGGCAACTTTAAATGAAAAATTTGCCGGAGTCTTAAAAGAAATAATTACCGAAGAGGAATTTAAAGCCAAAGCCAACAGCACTATTTCGGCTCGCGTCGGTGCTGGTAGTGCAGTTCGCAAAGTGATTCTGGTAGGTTTAGGAAAACCAGAAGCTTTAAAACTAGACATCCTGCGACGGGCGGCGGCGGCTGTAGCTAGGGTTGCCAAAAAGCAAAAAAGCAAAACTCTGGGATTTAATTTTCCATTATGGAACAATGACCCAGCGGCAACTGCCCAAGCGATCGCTGAAGGTGTAGAATTGGCGCTTTACCAAGATGTTCGCTTTAAGTCGGAACCAGAAGAGAAAGGATCACAAATCGAAACCGTAGATTTACTAGGTTTTGGGGAACAAGAAGCAGCCATTGCTCGTGCCAATCAAATTGTGTCGGGGGTAATTTTGGCTCGGCAGTTGGTAGCAGCGCCAGCTAATGAAGTTACACCCGTTACTCTAGCAGAAACTGCTCAAGCGATCGCTAAAGATCACGGCTTGCAAGTAGAAATTCTCGAACGTGAAGACTGTGAAAAGTTGGGTATGGGGGCTTTTTTGGGAGTTGCCCTAGCTTCTGATTTACCACCAAAATTTATTCATTTGACATATAAACCAGAAGGCACAGCTAAAAAGAAACTAGCAATTATAGGTAAAGGTGTCACCTTTGACTCTGGTGGACTCAATATTAAAGGTGCGGGTAGCGGCATCGAAACCATGAAAATGGACATGGGTGGAGCAGCTGCAACCTTGGGTGCAGCTAAAGTAATTGGACAACTCAAGCCAGATGTAGAAGTTCACTTTATCTCAGCAGCGGCTGAGAATATGATTAGTGGTCATGCTATGCACCCAGGCGATATCCTCAAAGCTTCTAACGGCAAAACAATAGAAGTTAACAACACCGATGCTGAAGGACGGTTGACTTTAGCAGATGCTTTAGTCTTTGCCGACAAATTAGGATTAGATGCGATCGTTGATTTAGCTACCTTGACAGGTGCTAACATCATCGCCTTAGGTGACGATATTGCTGGCTTATATACTCCAGATGATGGTGTAGCTGCTCAGTTAGAAAAAGCCGCTGAAATATCAGGAGAGAAGATTTGGCGGATGCCAATGGAAGAAAAATATTTTGAAGGGTTAAAATCTGGCATCGCGGACATGAAAAACACTGGCCCGCGTCCAGGTGGTGCTATTACCGCTGCCCTTTTCCTCAAACAGTTCGTCAAAGAAACCCCTTGGGCGCATTTAGACATTGCCGGCCCAGTTTGGGCAGATAAAGAAAATGGCTACAACGGTTCTGGTGCAACTGGCTACGGTGTTCGGACATTAGTTAGCTGGGTGCTGAATCAAGGAGAGTAGGGGAGGCAGGGGAGAAGAGGAAAGAGTGTTAACCACAAATGAATAAGTGCGAAATAGTTTCAAACTCCCCTTTGCACCCCGCACCCTGCACCCTGCACCTCTGCCTCTTCTTCCCAATGCCCCACTTTTAGAAAGTTCCGGTTTTTCGGTAAAGCCATCTGGTAAAATTTGTAAGGTTTCTAGAAGCTCTAAGCAATGGGATCGACTTGCGTACGGATAGCAATTGACGCAATGGGAGGGGATCACGCACCCGGTGAAATCGTTGCTGGCGCACTGCGAGCAAAAGAAGAACTGGGTGTGAAAGTCTTGCTGGTGGGTGATCCCCAGCAAATTGAAGCTGCCTTGCCGCCAAAAACTAATTTGGAGCAGGTAGAGATCATTCCTGCACAGGAAGCGATCGCAATGGATGAGGAGCCTTTGAATGCAGTTAGACGCAAACGCAAGGCTTCTATTAATGTAGCGATGGATTTGGTCAAGCATCAAAAAGCAGATGCTGTCTTTTCTGCTGGTCACTCTGGGGCTGCAATGGCATCTGCTTTGCTGCGCTTAGGAAGACTGCCAGGAATTGACCGCCCAGCCATTGGCACAGTTTTTCCCACAATCATCGCTGGCAAACCAGTATTAATCCTTGATGTCGGTGCTAATGTAGACTGCCGTCCTAAGTTTTTAGAGCAGTTTGCTGTTATGGGGTCGATTTATAGTCAGTATGTATTAGGCACACCTGAGCCTAAAGTGGGTTTGTTGAATATTGGAGAAGAAGACACCAAAGGCAATGAGGTAGCACTGCGCGCTCACCAACTGCTGCGAGAAAATTCTCAAATTACTTTTAATGGTAATGCCGAAGGGCGGGATGTGCTTTCGGGTGAATTTGATGTGATTGTCTGCGATGGTTTTGTGGGCAATGTGTTGTTAAAATTTGCCGAAGCAGTCGGAGAAGTGATTCTGCAAATCTTGCGGGAAGAATTACCACAAGGATTGCGTGGTCAAATCGGTACGGCTATTTTAAAACCCAACCTGAAACGAGTTAAGCAGCGCATGGATCACGCAGAACATGGTGGTGCTTTGCTACTAGGCGTGAATGGAGTTTGTTTTATCGGTCACGGTAGTTCTCAAGCGCCTTCGATTTTTAATGCGATTCGCATGGCCAAAGAATCTGTAGACAATCAGGTACTGCAACAACTTCGTTCCCAATATGAAATCCTTCAGCAGGAAAGTAGTTAGCCATTAGTCATGAGTCATGAGTCATGAGTCATTTGTTAAAAACGAAGGACAAATGACATAGACGCGCCAAAAGCAAACCTGAGGCAGGACTAATGACAAAGGACAAATGACAAAAAGCTGATAGCTTGGGAGATTAGGAGTGGAAAAATTAGGCGTAGCAATGACAGGAAGTGGCTCGGCTGTACCAGACACTTGCTTAGACAACCAAGCATTAACTGCACTGGTTGAAACATCAGATGATTGGATAACCACAAGAACAGGGATTCGTCAGCGGCGTTTGGCACTTCCGGCTGAGTCTCTTAGTTCCCTTGCCAGTGCTGCTAGCCGTCAGGCGATCGCATCTGCTGGCATCAAAGCAACTGACTTGGATTTAATTTTACTAGCAACATCCACGACTGACGACTTATTTGGTAGTGCTTGTCAAGTTCAGGCACAATTGGGAGCTACTAAAGCAGTAGCGTTTGATTTGACCGCTGCTTGTTCCGGGTTTGTATTTGGGCTAGTAACGGCTGCCCAATATATCAGAACTGGGGTTTATCAAAATGTACTGTTGATAGGAGCAGATATCCTCTCTCGTTGGGTAGATTGGCAAGACCGACGTACTTGTGTATTATTCGGCGATGGGGCTGGAGCAGTAGTACTGCAAGCTGACAAGAGCGATCGCCTACTAGGATTTGCACTAAAAAGTGATGGCTCTCAAAATCATCAACTTAACCTTAGCTATGCATCCTCTTCTCAAGAACTCATCCCAGGCATACATATAACTAAAGGTACTTATCAACCTATTAGCATGAACGGCAAAGAAGTTTATCGTTTTGCTGTCCAAAAAGTACCAGAAATCATCGACAAAGCTTTATTTCAAGCCAACCTCAATGTTGACAAAATAGATTGGCTATTATTGCATCAAGCCAATCAGCGAATTATTGAAGCTGTTGCTCAACGCCTAAATATTCCAGAACATAAAGTTATTACTAATCTCGCCAACTATGGCAACACCTCTGCCGCCTCTATTCCTCTAGCTTTAGATGAAGCAGTACGGCAAGGCAAAATCAAGCCTAATGACATCATTGCTGCATCCGGCTTTGGTGCTGGTTTAACTTGGGGTGCGGCAATTTTTCAATGGGGAAGATAGAAATTTGTCAGTTGTTAGTTGTTTTTCCACTGACCACTGACCACTGACTAATGACCACTGACCACTGACTAATGACCAATGACTAAAACTGCATGGGTGTTTCCCGGACAAGGTTCCCAAGCGTTGGGAATGGGAGTAGATTTATTAGACATACCCGCCGTTAAAGATAAGTTTGACCAAGCTGAAGCGATTTTGGGCTGGTCTGTAACGGAAATCTGTCAAGGCGAAGAAGAAAAATTATCACGGACACTCTATACTCAGCCCAGCCTTTATGTCGTAGAAAGTATTCTTGCCGATATTATCAGAGAACGGGGATACCAGCCAGATTTAGTCGCTGGTCATAGTTTAGGAGAATATATTGCTCTTTACATTGCAGGTGTCTTTGAGTGGTCGGCTGGGTTACACCTGGTTAAGCGTCGTGCTGAACTGATGGATAGCGCCACTGGCGGAATGATGGCGGCTTTAATGAACTTTGACCGCGAACAGCTAGAAACAGCCATTGCTCAGATACCTAATGTAGTGCTAGCAAATGACAATAGTCCGGCTCAAGTCGTTATCTCCGGTACTCCAGAGGCTGTCAAAGAGGTGATGACCCAAGTTAAAGCCAAACGTGCTATTCCTTTAAAAACATCTGGAGCATTTCACTCACCATTTATGGCAGCTGCGGCCGCAGAGTTCCAAGATATTCTAGAAGCTGTGGAATTTCAGTCTGCTGTTGTGCCAGTCTTATCTAACGTAGAACCAAGTCCATCCGTTGATGCCAAAATTTTAAAGCAGCGCCTTTGTAAACAAATGACTGGTTCAGTACGTTGGCGAGAAATTTCTCTACAATTATCAGCCAACGGTATTGAGCAAGTAATGGAAATTGGCCCTGGTAATGTGCTGACTGGTTTGATTAAACGCACTAGTCCTGATTTAAGTTTAAAAAACGTCCGTAATGCTGTTGAATTGCCGATTTAAATGCTGATTTATGATTCGAGCTAAGGGAATGCTGCGCTAACATAATGGAATAATAATTATGAATTATGTTCGCTATTTTTTTTGCAGACATCCCTATTCCTGATTAAATATCCGCTTATAGTCTTTTATATATCGTTTCTTTAGTATGCGTAGTATTGTGATAAAAGAATCTCAATAATACTTCACCCAATGGGGTAATTATGGCATATTCTCAGGAAAGGTTAGCGATCGCCCGATTGAGAGTTTGCGAAAATAGTTCACAATCAGCGGCAGAAATACCATCCATTGCGGCATCACGCATTTGGGCAGCAATTGGGGGCAAAACTGCTTCTAGTTCTTTTCCGGCATCAGTTAACCATATTCGCCAAATACGGCGATCGTGAGAGTCCCGTTCTCGACGTACTAAACCGCGTTCTTCCATCCGATCTAAAACGCCTGTTAAAGTTCCTCCCACTTGCTGGAGTTTGTCTCCAATACTAGAAGTTGGTAAACCATCTTCTTGCCACAGACAACATAATACCAGCCAGTGAAATGGCGTTAGTCCAAATGGTTCTAGCCTCTCTGTAAACTTGCGGGTGAGCAATTGTGAGAGCAATTTGATTCTGTAGCCCAAATTATATGGCGCTAGATTTTGCTGCCACGATTCTAAACCTGATGAATGATCTGATTGAGCAATCATTTAACTAAATATTTAGCATACGTAATATTAATCCTAGCTAAATTTCTGCATATTAGCAAGAAAGATAAACTTTAGATTTTGCCCCATATTCAAGAAATAACTTGAATCAATAAATGTTTCTGCACAGTACCAAGAACACGGTGAGGTATGGCTAATTTAGCCGCTTCTTTTGGAGAAACCCAAGCATAGTTCAACAGAGGAACTTGAGAAATGGAGTCTACTTGTTTACCATGAACAGGAGTGTAGAAATTTAGCAACACAGCAGTCTTTCCGCCGACTTGCACAAAGTAGATAGGATGGGTTTGAAGAATTGAGGCGATCGCAGGTTTTTGAATAAATGATTTAATATCAGGATTATAGTTACTTAACAAACCTAGACTACCAGTCATAGCCAAAGCCAGCCAACAAGGAATTAGCCAACCAGCCACCCAATAACGCGCTGTGAGAAACTTCATCCCAAAATGGTAACGAGCAATCCATACTAAAGGTAAAATTAACCAACTCACTCCCACAATCAAGCCCAGGATTGCATAGTGATGAATTTTGGTATCACCCCAAGCAAAAACGCCTATACCTGCTAGCAAAAGTAAAACACCCAATACACCAAAGGCATAACTGAGATTACGGGGGATATTTTTTGTCATTCCTCTCTGGTAGATTTTGCTCAACCAATCTAAGCCAACCGCCGCCAAAAAAGCGATAAATGGATAAAGGCTAAGACTGTAGTGAGACAGGCGAGTAGAGAAAATACTCAGTTCAGCAAATAGTAATAGCGGAAAGCCGACTAATATCAAATGGTAGCGAGGAATGGGACGGCGAAATACTAAAACTAAACCTAAAAGACTCAAAAAAGACCAAGGAAAAGCTTTAGCTGGTACATTCCAAAAATAGAATATTATGCCATTGCCGCCACGTTCATGAGAACCCAATTGAAAAACAAACCTAAATAATTCTTCAAAACTAGCGTTTCCAAAACGTAACCAATTGAACCACAGCCAACTCAAAGTAGGAATTAAGCCGATTATAAATCCTACATATAACATTGGGTTAGCAAGATGACGATGACGGCGATGCTCACCAATTAAATAAGGTGATAAAGCCATCATCGGCAAAAAAATCATAAAGCTTCTGACTAAGAAGCCTAAACTTAAACTTAAACCAGCAATAAAACTGCAAAAATAGCGATATTTAAAATACAATTCAGCTTGGAGCAAAGACCAAATAGCTAAAAGTATCAAAAAAATCATTGGTACATCAGGCGTGCCTAAGCGACAATATTGCAGCCAGAGAAACTCTACACTTAAAATCGCCGCAGCTAGCCAACCTAACTTTTTTCCTAGCATAATTTTGCCAATTTCATACACTAGTAATAGGCTGAAAATGCCAGCAACCATGCTAAAAATTCGCACACTATTTTCACTAATACCAAACAAATTGTAGGCAATAGCAATTAACCAATAAGGGCCGGGGGTTTTATGATGGACATTACCCCAAGGAGCTATCCAGTCGCCAGAGTCGAACATCTGGCGCGCCCGCCAAGCGTACAGCCCTTCATCGTGTGCCATCAAACTATTCTGCCCAGAACTGAATAGCAATAACGGCAGTGTCCAAATCAACAAACTGATATAAGGAAATACAGAAGATAGATATATTTGTCGCCAGAGATTCCGCCAGGAATGTAGTCTATACAACATTGATTATTGATGCAAAGGAAATGCTGATAATGCCTTTTTAAAATCCCTATCAGCTATTTAGGGACTTCAAAATAAAAAAATATCCCAAAACTGACGCAAAAATCTTCTGTGTTTATCCTCTCTCTGTGTTCTTTGCGCAACGGACACTTTGCTCAAGTCGGGAGACCCGCCCACGCAAGTGTCCTCCTCTGTGGTAGCCTACGGCAAGCCGCTTTGCGTCTACGTTTATTTGGATAATTTATTTCTTCTTGGAAATCCCTTAAACACGCCCATGTGGCTCTAATAGATATGTGATATCAGGCCCAGCAGGAATAATACCACCTGGATTCAACGGAAACAGACTGCCATAGTAATCGTACTTGACGCTTTCTAAGTCACAAGTATCAGCAACGCCTTTTAACTGATACATATCACGCAAATAAGCCCCCAAATTAGGATAATCCTTAATTCGGCGACGGTTGCACTTAAATAAGCCGTAATATGCAATATCAAATCGGAACAACGTTGTGAACAAACGCACATCTGCAAGTGTGACATTGCTTCCACACAAATATCGATTTGTCTCTAGTACGGTATCAATCTCATCTAAAGTTGTGAATAGTTCCTCACACGCCTGATTGTACGCTGCTTGACTTTGGGCAAATCCACAGCGGTATACACCATTATTGACATTTTTATAAATGCGATCGTTCCACAAGTCAATCTTCTCTTTTAGCTCCTGGGGATAAAGATCTAGTGTAGGATTGAGTGCAAACTCGTTAAATTGTGAGTTCAGCATCACAATAATTTCTGCACTTTCATTATTAACAATGGTGTTTGTTTGTTTGTCCCATAGCACTGGAACTGTAGAACGTCCGCTGTAAGCAGGGTTAGCCAACTCATATAATTCAGCCAGAGTATCACAACCTTGTTCTTGCTCGTTAAATACCCAGCCTCCAGAAGTCGCATCAGGAGAGACAACAGATATCGATATAGCTGCTTCTAATCCTTTGAGCGCCCGTGTAACCAAAGTTCGATGCGCCCAAGGACAACTCAGCCCAACATAAAGGTGATAGCGTCCCGCTGCTGCTGGGTAGGGGCTATCTGCTTGGGTTGTAATAAAGCTTCTAAACTGGCTGCTAGGACGAATGTACTCTCCCGATTGATTGCGGGGGGCAATTTTTGACATCATCGTATGCCAAAGTGTAGTCCAAACAAACTTACCCAGCTTGATGATTAGCTTTGGCGGGAGAGATTTGCCCTTTTTTTTAGTTTGGGATATCCCTTGTTTAAAATTTTTGTTCTCAGTCATGGCTAGATGTGAGAAAAATTAAGGATTTGGAAGTAGTTCCTGATTTTGCAGGTTTTGGTTATCCAACGTCCGAGGTAGCTGTACACACAGTACTACCATAATAATTGCCATATACATGACAAGAGACATCCATAAAAGGTGGTTGTTTTGAAAATACCATGCGGCGATCGCCAGAGGACTAAAACCCAATCCAAAAGCAACTAAAACGGCGTTACGTAAAGTTTTCCCCTCCTTTAAACCGATAAAGTATCCTTCTAGCATAAAAGCAATGGCAGTAAATCCTAATAAAGGCAATAACCAAACTGCATAACTACTAATGTGTTGATTAATCTCTGTATGATTAGTCAACAATCCAAATACTGCATCTGGGAATAAAACAGACACAGCAGCGAAAGCCAGGGCAATTACCAAACTAGTCAATACAGAAACAATCAGTAATGGCAGCATTTGTTCTTTGGCTCCTTTACCCTGAAAATTTCCAATCAGCGTTTGGGTTGTCATTCCTACCCCTTGCACTGTGAACTGACTCAGCAGAGCAATCTGGAGCAGTAAGCCGTTTTCCGCTAAGAAGGTTGTTCCCATTACTGCACTCAGATTAGTGAAAATGGCATAGGTGGAAATTAAGACAAAAAATCGGATCAGAATATTGCTTTTTAGTACAACAGTATCTTTAAGAGCTACCCAATCAAAAACCTCTTGCAAAGCAGCTGGTAAAGTTCGCCATTGGATACTGAAACAAACACAAATTAAACCTATTACCAGTGCTAAATACTGACTAAGAGCTGTTGCTAGTCCCGCTCCCATACTTGCCCAGCCCCACTTGACAATCATCAGATAGTCCAGCAATACATTAGAACCATTACCAATAATAGACATGAGTAGCACTACGCTATTCATTTCCCGTCCTAAAAACCAACCAATCAAAACAAAGTTGAGCAAGACAGCAGGAGCGCCCCAAATCCTGGCACAGTAATAATCAATTCCAGAGCTTTCAATTACTGGGGAACCACTGAGGATGGTAAATCCAATTTTTTGCAGTGGGTATTGGAGCAGTAAGATAAGTAAACCGATTCCTAGCGCAATCAAACCACTTCGTAATCCTGACAACAGAACGGCTTTAGGATCATCAACTCCAACAGCTTGTGCAGTAATTGCATTAGTGCTTGAACGCAGAAATTTTAATACACGATAAAGGTAGTCAAAAAGGATAGTTGCCAAAATGACTCCAGCTAGGTGACGGATATCTGCCAAATGTCCGAGGAAGGCAATATCAACCAAACCTGCTAGAGGTACCATCATGTTAGAAAGTACACTAATACTTGCTAGTCGGTAAAATCGAGGCAGAAAGTTGTACTGCTTTAAAGCCGCCAATGTCATAGATTGTCTGTATGGGAAATTATCTATCGGACTTCTTTAGTTTAAGCGACGAGAAGGGACTAGGGACTAGGAGCTAAGAAAGGCAGGGGAAGATGAAGAGAATAACAACCATGCCCAATGCCCAATTTTGATAAAATCAAATTTGCAACCAAATTCTACAGGAAGCTAGTGAGAAAAATTTGGCTATTAGGGGGAGTGTTAATTAGTTTGGGGATGCTGTTATTTGTAGGAGGTTACGGGCAACGTTCTTTAGTGATGAATGCGGTTGTACCTTCAGTAAAGCCAACACTACCAAAAAAGATTCGTTACGAGCAGCGTACCTTAGCCCAGAGTATAGCTCATATAATATTTATTCCTAGCGATCGCCAATTTTTAGTGACTCCGGCAATATCACAAAAAGTAGATACTGTAGAAGAATTTTCTCATAAATATCGGGCGATCGCTATCTTAAATGCAGGTTTTTTTGATCCAGTCAACCAAAAATCTACATCATATATTATCCTCTCTGGTCAAATAGTGGCTGACCCCAAGGAAAATGAACGGTTGGTAAACAATCCCAAATTAAAACCTTACCTGAATCAAATTTTCAATCGTGCAGAGTTCCGCCGTTACTCATGTGGGCAAATTACCCGCTACGATATTGCTTTACATCGTGAGTCAGCACCCACAGGTTGTCAATTAATAGATGCTATCGGTGCTGGACCTAGTTTATTACCACAACTTACATCAGTACAAGAAGGTTTTGTGGATCATAGTAATGGACGAGATGCCCTTGGCAGCAACCAACTGAATGCCAGAACTGCTGTAGGTATAACCCAAGATGGGACAATCGTTTTAGTAATGGTGTCTCAAAAACCATCGGCTCCTACTGACTCTGGGATATCTTTACCAGCACTGGCAGATTTCATGAAAACCCTTGGTGTCCAAAAAGCAATGAACCTAGATGGGGGAAGTTCATCTTCGCTTTATTACAAGGGCAAAACTTTCTACGGCAAAATTAATTCACAGGGCAATGTTGTCAAACGACCCGTAAAATCGGTTTTACTTGTTCAGGAGAAGTAGAGGAAACTATTGCATCAAACAAATGATTTTTGCGTCGCTTGCAGCAAGTGTTGGTGAACTTCTTTGGAGGTAGCGACTATTAGCCCAGACCGACTATATTCTTTACA
Source organism: Chroococcales cyanobacterium (assembly GCA_038259655.1). Classification (GTDB taxonomy): domain Bacteria; phylum Cyanobacteriota; class Cyanobacteriia; order Cyanobacteriales; family Nostocaceae; genus Halotia. Next base: position 930 of record JBBSOP010000050.1, on the reverse strand, counting down.
AGTATCTAGTGGTGGCAGAGTCGAGCCGTCCAGAGTGGTAAGAATACAGCCAGCTTCTCTCGCCAAAAAAGCAAGTGCAGCACCATCAATAAATTTACCAGACTCGATAACTGCTCCACTTAAGTCGCCACTGAGAATACCATTAAGGTTGGGAATTTGCCTGTCACTAGAGTAGTCAGTTACTACATCAATTACTTGATATTGCCCTTCTAGTGCAGATGCGATTGTACTCATTCCCCACCCCAACAATATTTGAGGTTTGGAGGATGTTACCCGTAGGGGCTTACAGGTATCTAAGTCCATCTCAAGCGTTCCTTGAAAAGCACCTTGACCCCGCAAAGCGTAATAATAAATGTTTTGGGCAGGAGAAATAGCAAGTACTGCTTCAAAGTCATCTGTATTGAGAATACCGAGAATAATCTGATAATTAGAATGGCCATCCATATAAAACTTTGTGCCATCAATAGGGTCAAGGGTGACTAAGTAATCATCGGTTGAACCAAGTTCGACAGCACGAAAATATTTAGTATTGCCAGAACTTTCATACTCTTCGCCATAAAAGCGAATTTCAGGAAAAGTACCCAATAGTACTACTTCGACTAGATTCTGAATTGCTAAATCTGCATCAGTGAGTGCAGCCGCAAAAAAGTTATCTCCTGATTCTTTGGCAGGTAAAGCAGCAATTTTTGGTTGCAGAAAGTGGGTATAAGCTGCTGCTACTTTGAGATGGGGAAGTAAAGTCTCCAAAATCAGGCGTGGAGTTGGTTTTGTAGACATTCTGACAAGCTCCTTTCAAGATGATGGAATTCTATTCCAGACAAAATCACTCCACAAGAATAATACCGTAATGCCACCGTCTCAAATTAGTAGGTGTGAGTCGCCTATATAACTAAAACTAATGTCTGTTATCACTTTTATAAAGCATTAACT